>NZ_JBWJPF010000022.1:0-71050 GCF_056393265.1 Stenotrophomonas sp. Steno-C15 | reverse complement strand
CCTCACACCAGCAGGCGCTCGACCAGCCGCAGGTACAGGCCCGGCAGGGCCTCAAGCTCGTCCACACGCACGTTCTCGTCCACCTGGTGAATGCTGGCGTTGACCGGTCCCACTTCGATGCACTGCGCGCCCAAGGGCGCGATGAAGCGGGCGTCGGATGTTCCGCCACCGGTGCTTTCTTCCGGCGCACCGCCGATGTGATCGGCCAGCACGGTGCGCGCGGCGGCACGCAGCGTGCCTTCGGGCGTGTAGAACGGCTCGCCGCTGCGGTGCCACTTCAGCGTGTACTGCAGGCCGTGACGGTCCAGCAGCGCGGTGATCTCCGCTTCCAGTTTCGGCGCATCCCAATGCGGGTTGTAGCGGACGTTGAAATCCACTTCCAGCTCGCCCGGAATCACGTTGTTGGCACCGGTGCCGGCATGGATGTTGGAGATCTGCAGGCTGGTCGGCGGAAAGCTCTCGAAACCCTCGTCCCAGCGCCGCGCACTCAGTTCGGCCAACGCCGGCGCCGCCTGGTGGATCGGGTTGCGTGCCTTCTCCGGGTAGGCCACATGGCCCTGCACACCCTGCACGCGCAACTTCGCCGACAGGCTGCCGCGGCGGCCGACGCGGAGCAGATCGCCCAGCGTTGCGGTCGACGAGGGTTCGCCGGTGATGCACCAGTCGATGCGCTGGCCACGCTCTGCGAACAGGCGCGCGACATGGCGCACGCCGTCGATCGCATCGCCCTCCTCGTCACTGGTCAGCAGCACCGCCAGCGTTCCCGCATGATGCGGGTGGGCTGCGGCGAACTGCTCGGCCGCGATCACGAACGCGGCTACGCTGCCCTTCATGTCGGCCGCGCCACGGCCGTACAGCACGCCATCGCGGATCTGCGGGACGAACGGATCGCTCTGCCAGGCCTCGCGCGGTCCCGGTGGCACCACGTCGGTGTGGCCCAGCAGGACCAGCACCGGCGCACCGCTGCCATGGGTCGCCCAGAGGTTGTCGACGTCGCCCAGGCGCAGGTGCTCGCAGTCGAACCCTGCACGCTGCAGCCGCGCCGCAAGCAGCGCCTGGCAGCCGGCATCGTCCGGCGTGACCGATGGCCGTGCGATCAGCTCGCAGGCCAGGTCCAGCACCGCGCTCACGCGCCACCCACGCCGAAGCGCGCCTTGAACCCGTTGTCGCTGAATCCCTGGCTGACCTTGCCGTCGGACGTCACCACCAGCGGGCGCTTGATCAGCTGCGGGTACTCGCGCAGCAGCAGCTTCCACTCGGCATCGGAGGCGGCCGCCTTGCGGTTGTCCGGCAGTTGCCGCCAGGTGGTCGATGACCGGTTGACCATCGCGGACAGGCCGCCCAGCTGCGCGGCCCACTCGACCAGCGTTTCCGGGCCGGGCTTGGTCTCGCGGTAGTCGACGAAGGTGTATGGCACGCCGAAGCGGTCCAGCCACTTGGTCGCCTTCTTGCAGGTATCGCAGTTCTTCAATCCGTAGACAGTGGTGCTCATGGCCATCGGCAATGCTGGAAAACAGAGGGGCAGAATCTCACAACAGACGCTCGGACACGACCCGGAACGGCACGCGTGGCAGGTGGAAGGCCAGCCCGTCGGGCAGCGCAACGCCCATCGCCTGCAGGCGTGGACACTGCAGCGTACCCTGCAGGTGCAACGGCCGCAGATGGGTCAGCTCCACCGGCAGGTCGATGCGGGTGCTGGCCCAGTGCCCGTCACAGGTACGGGCGATGGCCTCGTCCTGGCAGGTCAGGAAACGCAGCAGGGCGTGATGGCCGCCAAAGGCCGCCGACCACGTGGCATCGTCCCAGCCTGCGGCAACCTGCCACTGCAGTCGAAGCGCCGGCGCGCTGCCGTGCCCACCTTCGATCAGGGTATGGCCGCCGCCATCGGCCCCAAGCACATGTGCGAAGTGCACGGAGAGATGAGGTTGCATGGCATCGCTGAAGGCACGCGCACCGGCGACGAAGGCCAGCTGATCCATCACGTTGCGGTCGAACAGCACGACCGGGGTGCCGTCCGGATCGTCGTCGCGGCGCAGGTACCAGCGCCAGTTGCTCTGCTGCGGCGATGGCATCAGCGCCCGCAGAGGGCCGGCCAGGGCCGGCCCGAAGTGACCGTGCCGATAGCTGAGGATGGTGTAAGGCGTACGACCGGCATGGACCACGTAGTGATGGCCAGGTGGCGGTGACGGCGCATGGCGCACATCGACCCACCAGCTGGCGTAGATCACATCGCGCACATCGCTGGCCAGCGCCGGCATCGGCCAGCGCCGCGACAGTGCGCGGCGCAGCCGGGTCCAGCGCGGTGCGTGCAGCAGGCGCGGCAGCATCCGCGCGAACACGTTGTCGAACGGATGCCGGTAGATCGCGGACTGCGCCAGGTCGTCCGGCGCAGTCATCGTCAGTCCGCCAGGCCGCGCAGAAGATCGTTGACGCTGGTCTTGCTGCGGGTGCGGGCATCGACCTGCTTGACGATCACCGCGCAGTACAGCGAGTGCGTGCCGTCCTTGCTCGGCAGCGAGCCCGACACCACCACGCTGTACGGCGGGATGTAGCCGTAGGTGATCTCGCCGGTGGCGCGGTTGTAGATGCGGGTGCTCTGGCTGAGGAACACGCCCATGCCGATCACGCTGTGGTGGCCGACCACTACGCCCTCCACCACTTCCGAACGCGCGCCGATGAAGCAATGGTCTTCGATGATGGTCGGGCTGGCCTGCAGCGGTTCGAGCACGCCGCCGATGCCGGCGCCACCGGACAGGTGGCAATGCTGGCCGATCTGCGCACAGGAACCGACGGTGGCCCAGGTATCGACCATCGTGCCCTCGCCGACATGGGCGCCGATGTTGGTGAAGCTCGGCATCAGCACCACATCCTTGCCGAAGTAGGTACCTCGGCGCGCGATCGCGCCCGGCACCACGCGTACCCCGGCACGACGGAACTTCGCTTCATCGTATCCGGCAAAGCGCGATTCGACCTTGTCCCAGAACGGGGCCGGACGGGCATCGACCACCGCCATGTCATTGACACGGAAGTACAGCAGCACCGCCTTCTTCAGCCATTCGTTGACTTTCCAGCCCCCCTGCCCGTCCGGCTCGGCGACACGGAACTCGCCGCTTTCCAGGCCGTCGATCACGCGGTTGACCAGCACCCGGGTCGAGCCCTCCAGTTCATGCAGGGTCAGCGTCGCGCGGCGCTCGAAGGCGCTTTCGATGCCGAACTTCAGTTCTTCCACGCCCGGCGCGGCCGGCCTGCGCAGCGACTTGCGGGCGATGGTCTCGGCGCGCGCGGCTTCCGCGCTCTTGGCCGGGGCCTTCTTCGGCGCCGGCTTCTTCGCGGCAGCCACCTTCTTCACCGGGGCAACGGTCTTCTTTGCGGCCGTCGCGGCAGTGGTCTTTCGGGCCGCTGCGCTCTTGGCGGTCGCGGCGGTCTTCTTTGCAGGCTTGGTGGCCATCAGGTGGGGTCTCCGGCGTTTCGATCAGGGTCCAGGCAGGCCAGCATCGCGTCATGCAGCTGCTGCCGGGCGGGTTCGGTCAGGGGGAGGTCGTGTTCGTCACTGATCACGAAGGTGTCTTCGGCGCGTTCGCCGAACGTGGCAATGCGCGCGTCATGCACGCGCAGGCCCTGGTTGCGCAGCACGAACGCCACGTCGGCCAGCAGGCCGGGGCGGTCGGGTGCGACCAGGGCGAATCGGGTTGCGCCAGGCTCATCGCGGAACTCGATGCGCGGCACGAAGCGGAAGTGACGCAGCTGCCGCGGCACCACCCGCCGCGACGGGCGCAGACGGCCCAGGTCACCGGCCAGCGCCTCGCGCAGCGCAGCTTCCAGGTTGGCGCTGCTGCCATCGGCGAAGGTATCGGCGGGGCTGACCTCAAAGGTATCGAAGATGGTGCCCGCGGGGCCGTCCAGTACCCGTGCGCGATGGATGCCGTAGCCCTTGCGGTCCAGCGTCATCACGATGGCAGCAAACAGGCCGTCGCGATCCGGCGAATGCACGAACACTTCCAGCGCGGGGTCGTCGACGCTGATGCGGCGCACCTTCACCAGCGCCTGGCCCTGCTTCACCGGCACCAGCGCAGCGGCCTGCCAGGCCAGCTGCTCCGGACGCAGGCGGATGAAGCCTTCATCAGGCATGACGGCGAACTGGCGGTCGATCGTGGCGTCGTCATAGCCCTGTTCGCGTACCAGCGCGCGCACGCTGTCACGCGCCTCGGCAACGCGCTCGGCGGCCGGCACCGGATGCTCCAGGCCCTCGCGCAGTGCGCGCCGCGTGGCGAAGTACAGATCGGCCAGCAGCCGGTCCTTCCAGGCGTTCCACAGCTTGGGGCTGGTGCCGGCGATGTCGGCGCAGGTCAGCAGGTACAGGTAGTCGAGGCGGTCGCGGCTGCCGACCAGGGTTGCGAAACGATGGATCACGGCCGGATCGGCGATGTCCTGCTTCTGCGCTGTCACCGACATGCGCAGGTGCTGTTCGACCAGCCACGCCACCAGTTCGGTATCCGAGGCACTGAGCGCATGCGCCTGGCAGAACGCGCGCGCATCCACCGCTCCCAGCTCGGAATGATCGCCGCCGCGGCCCTTGGCAATGTCATGGAACAGCCCGGCCAGCAGCAGCAGCTCCGGCTTGCGCAGCCGCGGCCACACTTCATGCGCGATCGAGAAGCGCTCGTCGGCACGGCTGCTGGCGAACTGGCCGATATTGCGCAGAACCATCAGCGTGTGCTGATCGACGGTGTAGACGTGGAACAGGTCGAACTGCATGCGCCCGCTGACCTGGGCGAACGCGGGAATCCACTGGCCCAGCACACCCAGCCGGGCCATCCGCGAGAGCGTGTCGACCGGGCGCTGGCCACGCAGCAGCGCCATGAACTGCTCACGCGCATCGGCATCGGCCTGGTCATAGGCGGGCAGCAGCGGCAGCGACTCGGCCAGTGCGCGCGCGGTCAGCGAATGCAGGCCACGCACCTGCGGGTTGTTGGCCCAGCCGGCGAACAGGGCGAACACCTGGCCGATGTCGCCGCGCGGCCACGCCGCCTCGTTCGCCGCCAGATAGCCGCGGCGCAGCGAGAAACCCACGGTCAGCGGTTCCGGCAGCGCTTCGCCGTCGAACTGCTCCTCGAAGCGTTGCAGCAGGCGGTCGCTGATCCGGCGCACCACCGAAGCGGCGCGATAGAACCCCTGCATCATCTTCTCGACGCCCAGGTTCTCGGCGTCGTCCTCAAAACCCAGCCGCGCGGCCAGTGTCTTCTGGTAATCGAAGCGGAGGCGCTCCTCCGGCCGCCGTGCCACCAGGTGCAGGCCGAAGCGCAGGCGCGCCAGCACCGCGCGCTCGCGCTGGAGCGCCGCGGCTTCGTCGGCACCCAGATGGCCCAACCCGACCAGCGCCTCAAGGTCGCGAACGCCGAACGCGCGCAGCGCCATCCACCCCAGCGTATTGAGATCACGCAGCCCGCCGGGGCCATCCTTCAGATCGGGCTCGAGGTTGTCGGCGGTATCGCCGAAACGCTGGTGGCGGTTGCGCAGTTCCTCCAGCTTGGCCAGGAAGAAGGTGCGCGCCGGCCACAGTCCGCTGTCGTCGTCGGTTGCTTCGCGCAGCGCCCGGCGCGCCGCATCGTCGGCCAGGATCGGGCGCGCTTCGATCAGCGCGGTCAGCACGGTCTGGTCGGCGGCCGCCTCGCGGCACTGCGCCGCCGAGCGCACGGCATGGCTGACCGCCAATCCGCAATCCCACAGCAGGGCGAACAACCGCGCCAGGCCCGCTTCGTGGGCGAGCTGCGCTGGCGGCGCGCCGAACACCAGCAGATCGATGTCAGAACGTGGGAACAGCTCCCCACGGCCGTAGCCGCCCACTGCGAACAGGGACAGCCCGCTGTCGGACGGCAGGCAGCGCTGCCACGCCAGCCGGATCAGGTGATCGGCCGCGCGCGCGCGCAGTGCCAGCAGGCGCTCGATGTTGTCGCCCTGGTCGAAACGGCGGTACAGCCGCGCATCGGCCTGCTGCAAGGCCTGCCGTGCAGCGGAAGCCCAGTCCGGGTCGTTGAGCGACGCGGCCGGCGTGTCCAGCAGCGAACTCGCCGGCAGCATCCTCAGGAGACCTGCGATTCGCCCGGCGACAGGGTCAGCACGTCAACGCCGGTCTCGGTGACCGCGATCATGTGCTCCCACTGCGCCGACAGCTTGCGGTCCTTGGTCACCACGGTCCAGCCATCCGGCAGCACCTTGTTGTAGCGGGTGCCCTCGTTGATCATCGGCTCGATGGTGAAGGTCATGCCCGGCTGCAGCACCAGGCCCTGCCCCGGGCGACCGTAATGCACCACCTGCGGCTCGTCGTGATAGACCTTGCCGATGCCGTGGCCGCAGTACTCGCGCACCACGCTGAAGCGCTCGCCTTCGGCATAGCTCTGGATCGCGTGGCCGATGTCGCCCAGGGTCGCCCCCGGACGTACCGCGCGGATGCCGCGCCACATCGCTTCGTAGGTGGTCTCCACCAGGCGGCGCGCCATCACCGACGGTGTGCCGACGAAGTACATGCGACTGGTGTCGCCGTGCCAGCCATCCTTGATGACGGTCACGTCGATGTTGACGATGTCGCCGTCCTTGAGCACCTTGCCTTCGCTCGGAATGCCGTGGCAGATGACATTGTTGACCGAGGTGCACACGGTCTTGGGGAAGCCGCGGTAGCCGACGTTGGCCGGAATGGCGCCCTGCACGTTGACGATATGGTCATGGCAGATGCGGTCCAGTTCCTCGGTGGTGACACCGGGCTTGACGTGGGGGGTGACGATGTCCAGCACTTCGCTGGCCAGGCGGCCGGCGATGCGCATCATCTCGATTTCCTGCGGGGTTTTCAGATTCACGCTCATGGCGCCCATTATCGCCGATCCGGCCGCAATCTGAACGAACGCCACCCAACTGGACGTTCCCGGCCATGCACAGTTCCGGCAAGGCGAGCGAAAGCGTGATCGCGCCCACATTCCGCAGCCCCTGTTTATCACGGATTACAGACACTTGGCGGTCCTAAGCTGGCGCCAGCGTCGCCGAAGCGGCCTCGAACGTGCCGCCTTCGCCTTGTTCAACGGACCTTCGGGTCAAGGAGGTTGTCCATGCGAATCCCACTGCGCTCCTCCCTTGCCGGGGCCATGACCGCGCTGCTGCTGGCCGGCCCGGCGCTGGCGGCCGATACCACCACCTTCAACGTCACCCTCGTGGTCACCAAGGCCTGCACGATCACGGCCGCGGCCGCCACCAACGTCGACTTCGGTACCGCCGCATCGACCACCGCGATACCTACCCTGGGCCAGGGCACGGTGACCGCCCAGTGCTCTGCGCTGACCCCGTATACGATCGCGCTGAACGCGGGTGCGAACGCCGGTACGGCCGGCGACGTCACCACCCGGCGCATGAAGAACACCGACGCGGCGGTGACCGCCAACAACTACGTCGGTTACCAGCTGTACCGCGACGCGGCACACAGCCTGGTCTGGGGGTCGACGACCGGCACCAATACCCAGGCCGGCATCGGCACGGGCCTGGCGGTCCCCTACATCGTCTACGGCCAGATCCTGAACCTGAGCACCAACAACGCGGCCGCCGGCAACTACCTGGACACGATCACCGCCACGATCACTTATTGATGGAGCACGCCTCCATGTCCCGACCCCGCCTGTGGCGCGCCGCCGGCGTGGCGTTGCTCGCCTGCCTGCTGGCCAGCGCCATGGCCACCTCCGCCGCCACCAGCCTGCAGGTCGCGCCCACCACCCTGCAGCTGGAGCCCCGCCAGCGTGCCGCCGAGCTGTGGCTGACCAACAGCGGGACCGCGCCGGTGAAGCTGCAGGTGCGGGTGTTCCGCTGGGTCCAGCAGGATGGCAATGAGCAGCTGCTGCCTGCCGATGGGCTACTGGCAACTCCACCGATGCAGGAACTGGCCGCAGGCCAGCAGCAGCTGGTGCGGGTGATGCGCACGGACAGCGAGGCACCGGCCTCCCAGCAGCATTACCGCCTGATCGTCGACGAAGTGCCGGACCTGGCCACCCGCGCCAGCGGCATGCAGTTCGTGCTGCGCTATTCGATCCCGGTGTTCATCCAGCCGGCTGGGGGCACGCCGGCGCCGCGCCTGCAGGCACGCCTGCTGCGGCTGGACGATGGTCGCAGTGGCGTCGAGATCGGCAATTCCGGCGACAGCTACGCGCAGATCGCCGACCTGGCGCTGGGCAGTGTCGAACGCCCGCGTATCGTCCACCCCGGCCTGCTGGGCTATGTGCTGCCCGGCCAGGTGATGCGCTGGCCCGTGGAGCGCACGGCGGTCGACCGGGACAACGACCAGATCACGGCCAAGATCAATGGCGAGTCGACGCAGACACCGCTATCGCCGCCACCGGCTCGCTGAGGCGGTGGTGGGCACGGTGCTCGCTGCCGCGTGGGTTCCCGCGGCTCCGGCCGCCGACGTGTCCGGCATCTCCGGCGTCTCCGCCGATGCCCTGCTGCCTCCCCCGACACCCCTGACGGCCAGCCAGACGCTGTACCTGGACGTCTCGCTGAACAGCACGCCGCGCGGCCTGCTGCCCTTCACTGAAGCACGCGGCCGCCTGCAGGCCAGCCCGGAGGTGCTGCGCCAGCTCGGCTTCAGTGCCACCGGCGATGCACCGGTGTTTCTGGATCAGATCAGCGGCGTGGTCGCGCGCTACGACGCCCAGCTGCAGACACTGGCGCTGGATGTGCCGCTGGACCAGCTGACCCTGCCCACCACCCTGCTCGGCCGCCCGCAGGTGCGTACGCCGGCCGGCAGCGCCTCGCCGGGCCTGCTGCTCAACTACGACGTGTACGGCAGCCGCATCGAAACACTCGGTAACCTTACCCTGAGCTCGGAACTGCGCCTGTTCGGCGTCGGCAGCGGCACCTTCGAGAACACGGCGGTCACCCGTCGCTACCAGCAGCCGGACGACCGTCGCTGGCGCAGCGAAAGCGTGCGCCTGGATACGCACTGGACACTGGATTTCCCCGAATCGGCGACCACGCTGGAGATCGGTGATTTCTACAGCGGCTTTGTCGACTGGACCCGGCCGGTGCGCCTGGGCGGCGTGCAGGTCGGACGCAACTACGGGCTGCAGCCCTACCGCGTGCTGACACCGACGCCCGGATTCCTGGGCGAGGCGGTGGTGCCGTCAACGGTGGAGCTGTACGTCGACGGGTTGCGCCAGTACAGCGGCCAGGTGCCGGTCGGACCGTTCCAGCTGGCGGCACAGCCGGGCATCAGCGGCACCGGCACCGCGCAGGTCGTGGTGACCGATGCCTTCGGCCGCATGCAGACGCTGGATTTCAGCTTCTATGGCACCCAGCAGCTGCTGGCCAAGGGCCTGTCGGACTGGTCGGTCGGTGCCGGACAACTGCGCGAAGCGTTCGGCGAGCGCTCCTTCGAGTACGACAGCCGCACGGTGGCCAGTGCCAGCTGGCGTGGTGGCATCAGTGACACCTTTACCGGCGAAGCGCACGCCGAAGGCGGTGGCGGCCTGCTGCAGGCCGGCGTCGGTGGCTGGTGGCTGGCGGGCGAGGCCGGCGTGTTCAATGCCGCCTACGCGCACAGCCGCCTGCAGGGCCTGCAGGGCGGCCAATGGGCACTGGGCTACAGCTGGAACAACCGCCGCTTCAATTTCAATGTGCGCAGCGTACGCACCCACGGCGACTACCGCGATCTGGGCGCGCTGCAGGACAATCTGCCCCCGCGCATCAGCGAACAGGCCACTGCCGGTCTCGATCTGCTGGGGCTGGGAACGCTGAGCGCAAGCTACCTGCGGCTGCGCTACCCCGATGGCGACGACAACCGCTATGCCAGCCTGTTCTGGTCGCGTACCTGGAGCCAGCGCTGGTCGGCCTACCTGTCGGTCAACCAGAACCTGGACACCAGTGACGACCGCAACATCTACCTGTCAGTGAGCGCCAGCCTCGGCAACAACCGCCAGGCCAGCCTCTCCAGCCAGCGCAACGGCGACAGCCAGGCCTGGGTGGCCGATATCACCCAGCCGGTTCCCGGCGATGGCAGTGCCGGCGGCATCGGCTGGCGCGCGCAGGTGCGCGGGGGTGACGAGGGCACAGGCGGCCTGGCCGAGGTCGGCATCCTCAACGACGTGGGGCGTTACGCGCTCGGCGCATCGCGCCAGGCCGGCATTGACTACGCCTATGCCAGCGCCAGCGGCAGCCTGGTGTGGATGGACGGGCACACCTTTGCCACCCGCGAGGTCTCCGACGCCTTCGCGGTGGTCAGCACCAGCGGCGTCGCCGGTGTCCCGGTACGGCTGGAAAACCGCCTGATCGGCGTCACCGACGACCGTGGCCTGCTGCTGGTCAGCCCCCTGCTGTCGTGGCAGCGCAACCGGGTCTCCATCGACACTCTCGACCTGCCGGCGGACATGCGCGCCGACCGCGTCGAGGACTGGGTGACACCCCGCCAGCGCGCCGGCACCGGCGTGACGTTCCATCTGCGCTCGCGGCCGTCGCTGACCCTGGTCCTGCAGGACATGGCCGGACAACCGCTGGAGGTGGGCAGCGAAGTGCAGCTGCCGCAGGGTCGCCAGGCCACCGTCGGCTACGACGGCCTGCTGTACCTGGAGGACGTGGCGCCGGGCAGCGTGCTGTACATCACCACCAGCCGCAGCCAGTGCCGGGTGAAAGTGCCGGCCACACCGGAAGTGGCTGCCAGCGGCGCCCGGCCCCGCCCGGCACCGGTACCGTGCATTCCCGAGGTGGCGCCATGAAGGTGCCCCTGCTCGGCCTGCTGCTCGTGCTCGGCCTGCTGGCCGCCACACCGGCGCACGCGGCGGCGGTGTGCACGGCCACCGCCAACCCCACCCTGCCGTTCGGCAACGTCAACAGCAATGCCCCCGGCCCCACCTCGGCCACGCTGAACATCACCGTCACCTGCACGACGGCGGCGCTGAGCCTGCTGGCCACCACCGGCGTGCGCGTGTGCGTGGGCATCGGTGCCGGCAGCGGCGGTGGCAGCAGCAGCACCTGGCGGACCCTGCGCACCAGTACCGGCACCCCTCCCGACACCCTGAACTTCCAGCTCTACAACAATGCCGGCTACAGCCAGGTCACCGGCCTGGTTCCCCGCGGTACGCCGCCAGCGCAGGAGCTGACCATGACCTACAACGTGCCGCTGGTGGTCGGCGGCAGCGGCGCGCAGTCCACCCAGCTGTTCGCACAGATCCCGGCCAACCAGGTGCTGGCCGCGGGCAACTACAGCAGCACCTTCAGCGGCGCCGACGTGGTGCTGACCTGGGCCTGGAACGAAGTGCTGCTCGGCAACGCCACCGTACCGGCCACCTGCAACGGCGGCGCCACCGGTACCAACAGCGCCAGCGCGGCCTTCAGCTTCACCGCGACCGCGACCGTGCTGCCACAGTGCGGCAGCTACCTCACCACCCCTCTGGACTTCGGCAACGTCACCGGCAGCATCACCAGCAACATCGACCAGACCGCCACCCTGACCCTGACCTGCCTGAAGAACACGGCATTCCAGATCGGCCTGGACAACGGCCAGAACAATCCCCCGGCCACCCCGACCCGGCGCATGCGCACCACCATCGGGGGCAGCAGTTACTACCTGGCCTATGAACTGTACCGCGACAGCGCACGCAACCAGCGCTGGGGCAACGCGCTCACGGTCGATACCGCCAGCGGAACCGGTACCGGCAGTGCGCAGCAGCTGACGATCTACGGCCGGGTGCCGCCGGTCACCGGCCAGCCGCCGGCAGGTACCTACAACGATGTGGTGCAGGTGACGATCACCTACTAATCCGGTGCCGGGAGCACCTGCCCCTACAGATCCGGCGCGCCCGGCCGATAGCGTCCAGCAGGTATCCCGGCACGGTGGATGACAGGTGGTTCGCGCAGTTCCGATCCTGGCGATGATGCTCGCCGCCCCCCTGGCCTGGGCCGAGCCGGCAGCCCCGGTGCAGGTGCGCCTGGTCGTAGTGGAAGCCTGCCAGGGCGATGCCGGCGGCCGCGCGTGTGCCGTTCCGCACCAGCGCAGCGATGCCCC
This sequence comes from Stenotrophomonas sp. Steno-C15, assembly GCF_056393265.1. NCBI lineage: Bacteria > Pseudomonadati > Pseudomonadota > Gammaproteobacteria > Lysobacterales > Lysobacteraceae > Stenotrophomonas > Stenotrophomonas sp. Steno-C15. The sequence goes on along the minus strand of NZ_JBWJPF010000022.1, from coordinate 59,019 downwards.
GCAGCTGCCGGCACAGCTGCGTGAACTCGCCCCCGCGCCAGCCTCGCCCACCGACGACGCTTCCGCCGCGCCGACATTCATCTACTGATGCCGATGCGCGCACTCCTTGCCCTGTTCCTGCTGCTGCCGGGGCTGCCTGCCGCCGCACTGGACCTGCTGCCCACGACCCTGCAGCTGCCCGCCGAAGGGGGCCGCACCGAACTCTGGCTGCACAACCCCGGCCCCGAGCGCTGGCAGGGCGAGGTGCAGATCCTGGCGTGGGAGCAGCAGCTGGACGCCGAACGGCTGCAGCCGAGCGACCGCATCCTGGCCAGTCCGACCCGACTGGATCTGGCGCCCGGCGCCCGCCAGCGGCTCTGGCTGCTGCCCCGCAGCGCCGTACCGGTCGCTGCCGAGCAGGCCTACCGTATCGTGCTTGCCCCCAGCAGAAGCAGCCTGCCACGCTACTCGCTGCCGCTGTTCCAGGGTGCGGCTGCGTCGTCAGCGCGCCCGGCCGTGCGTGCCCGCGTCGAATCCAACGGGTCGCAGACTCATCTGCGACTGGACAACCCGGGCCGCCTGCATGCGCGCCTGAACGGGCTTTCATTCGAGTCCGCCGGCGGCCATCGCAGCGTGCTGCTGCCGGGCCTGGCCGGCTATGTGCTGGCAGGACGGGAAAGGCGCTGGACGTTGCCGGCACGCCGCGACGGCTATCTCGGCGGCCGCTTCCGGGCCCGCCTGCAGGACGGCCGGGAGGTCGTTCTGGACGCATGGGACCCGTCAATTGCGGTGAACCCGCCCGCCGGGCTATAATCGCCGGGATGTCCTGCCGCCCCGTGCGCGGGACCCCGTCCACACCGGACGTCACCGGTGAATCCACACCTGCTGCCCCCATCCGTGCCGGGGTGCTCCGCAAGGAGTTCGGCCACGGAGGCAACAGGGAAGCCCAACCCCGGAACCGATCGCGCTTCCACGCGTCCCGCATACCTGTCCCGCGGGCGGAATCGCTGGTTCCATATCAGGAGTACTGCAATGCCCCAGGTCACCATGCGTCAGATGCTGGAAGCCGGCGTCCACTTCGGCCACCAGACCCGTTACTGGAACCCGAAGATGGCTCCGTACATCTTCGGCGCCCGCGGCAAGATCCACATCATCAACCTGGAAAAGACCGTCCCGCTGTTCAACGACGCGATGAACTTCATCTCGTCGGTTGCCCAGAAGCGCGGCACCGTCCTGTTCCTGGGCACCAAGCGCAGCGCCCGCGAAACCATCAAGGAAGAAGCCGAGCGTTGCGGCATGCCGTTCATGAACCAGCGTTGGCTGGGCGGCACCCTGACCAACTTCCGTACCGTCAAGCAGTCGGTTGCCCGCCTGAAGGAACTGGAAGCCGGTGAAACCGACGGCACCTTCGAGAAGCTGGTCAAGCACGAAGTGCTGGGCCTGCGTCGCGAGCGCGACAAGCTGGAAGCCTCGCTGGGCGGCATCAAGGACATGAACCGTCTGCCGGACGCCATCTTCGTCATCGACATCGGCCACGAAGACATCGCCATCAAGGAAGCCAAGAAGCTCGGCATCCCGGTGATCGCCGTGGTTGATACCAACTACAACCCGGAGCTGGTCGATTACGCCATCCCGGGCAACGACGACGCCATCCGCGCCGTGCAGCTGTACGCCCGTGCCGCCGCCGACGCCGTGCTGGAAGGCAAGGCCGCTGCTCCGCACGCCGCCTCGGTGCGCGAGGAAGAGTTCGCTGAAGCCGCCGCTGAAGGCGAAGAGAAGCCGGCCCGTCGCGCTCCGGCCAAGAAGACCGCCAAGAAGGGCGACGAAGCCCAGGCCTGATCCAGGCCCCGGGGTGGGCCCCAGCGCCCACCCCTCCTGCATGCCGCCCTCGGCGCGTGACAGGACCATGTCATACGGGCCGGCCACCATGCCGGCCCAACCCCTTTCTTTCGTGAGGTAATCCCGTGGAAATCACTGCTTCCCTGGTCAAGGAACTGCGCGAGCGCACCGGCGCCGGCATGATGGAATGCAAGAAGGCGCTGACCGAAGCCGCCGGCGACATCGACGCTGCGGCGGAACTGCTGCGCAAGTCCGGCGCTGCCAAGGCCGACAAGAAGGCTGACCGCGTGGCCGCCGAAGGCCGTCTGGGCCTGGCACAGGACGGCGGCAAGGCCGTGCTGGTCGAAGTCAACTCGGAAACCGACTTCGTCGCCAACGACGTCAACTTCAAGACCTTCGTCGACGCCGTTGCCGCTGCCGCCCTGGCATCGGGCGCTGCCGACGTCGAAGCGCTGAAGACCGCCAAGCTGGCCTCCGGCGAGACCGTCGAAGAAGCCCGCGCCCTGGCCGTGCAGAAGCTGGGTGAGAACATCCAGATCCGCCGCATCGCCAAGGTCGACGGCAACAACACCGTGGGTGCCTACGTCCACACCAATGGCAAGGTCGGCGTCCTGGTGGACCTGGTCGGCGGCGACGCCGAACTGGCCCGCGGCCTGGCCATGCACGTGGCTGCGCTGAAGCCGCCGCACAACAAGGCCGCCGACGTTCCGGCCGACTTCGTCGAGAAGGAAAAGGAAATCGAACTGGCCAAGATGTCCGAGAAGGACAAGTCGAAGCCGGCCGATATCCTGGAAAAGATCATCAGCGGCAAGATCAACAAGATCGTCAGCGAAGTGACCCTGTACGGCCAGGCCTATGTGCTGGACGGCGACAAGACCGTCGAGCAGGTGGTCAAGGCCGCCGGTGCCGACGTCGCTGGTTTCCAGCTGCTGGTCGTCGGCGAAGGCATCGAGAAGGTGGTGGAAGACTACGCCGCCGAAGTTGCCAAGGCGATGCAGGTCTGAGTCCAGCCTTCCGGCTGTGAAGCGACCACAAGGAGCCGCGGGGAACCGCGGCTCTTTTTTTATGCCGTCGGTGAACTTTGCGTTGCGCGCGAATCAGGCCGATACTCGGCGCAGGGAATCCTCAGTCACATAGCAGGATAGAAAGTCGCAGACTGTGATGAATTCCTAGGTATTCTTGCCCTAATGGAATTGAACGATCCGCCATGCCTCCCGAGCTGACAGCTGCCCTGGCGCTCTGCCGCAACCTTCCCTCGCCACCCGGTATTGCCCTGCGCATCATCGAACTGGCCCAGGATCCGGAAGCGGACATCGCCACCGCCGCCGACATCATCGCCATCGACATGGCGCTCAGCGCCCGCATGCTGCGCATCGCCAACTCGCCGCTGTATGCCAGCCGGCGGCGCATCGAGAATCTCGGCCAGGCACTGACCATGCTGGGCCTCAACGCCACCATCAGTCTGGCGCTGGGTTTCACGGTCACCCAGGGACTGACCGGAAGCGGTGCCGATCACGACCTGCGGCAGCGGGCCTGGAAGCGCAGCATCCTCAGTGCACTGGCTGCCAGCCAGCTTGGCCAGGCGCGCGGGCTGCGCCGCCTGGAAGAACTGATGCTGGCCGGACTGCTGCAGGACATGGGCGTGCTGTGCCTGGCCCAGGCCGAAGCCGAGCGCTACCTGCCCCTGCTGCGTGAAGCACGCGACAACCTCGACCTGGTTGCCCGCGAGCGCAACGTGCTGGGCTGCAGCCACGCCGATGTCGGCGCCTGGGTGGCCGAGCAGTGGGGCCTGCCGCGCTACCTGGTGGAGAGCATCAGCCACAGCGAAGACGAGGACGCCGCCGATTCGCCCTTCCAGGCGTGCGTGCAACTGTCCGGCGCGGTCGCCGACATCTGGCTGGACGGCGACGCCGACGCGGCCCGCGAACGGGCGCTGCAGCAGGTGCATGACCGCCTGGATCTGGACAGCGCCCGCTTCGACCAGGTCCTGGCCCGCATCAGCGATGCCCTGCCCGATATCGCCAGCCTGTTCGAAGCCGGCCTGAATTCTCCGGCGCGGGTGCACGAACTGATCGATCACGCACAGGAGCTGGCCACCCTGCGCAACCTGCGCGAACTGCAGGATGCCGACCAGGCACGGCGACGCGCCGATGAATTCGAGGCGCGCGCCAAGCGGCTGGCCGACCAGGCCCACCGTGACGCGCTGACCGGCGTACTCAACCGGCGCCAGCTGGAAGCGGTGCTGGAGCAGGAATTCCTGCGCGCCGGCCGGCATGGCTGGCCGCTTTCGGTGGCCTTCATCGACCTGGACGACTTCAAGAAGATCAACGACGCTCACGGTCATCTGACCGGCGACGAGGTGCTGCGCGCCTTCGCCGGCAAACTGCAGGGCCAGCTGCGCAACAGCGACACCGTCGCCCGCTTCGGTGGCGAGGAGTTCGTGGCGCTGCTGCCCAATACCAGCGAATCGGTAGCGCTGGAGGTGATCCGGCGCGTACTGGCGAACATCGTCGCCACGCCGATGGCCGAACTCGAGGGAGGGCCGCTGTTCGTCACCTTCTCCGCCGGCGTGGCCACGCAGGGGGGCTACGAACGCTTCGCCGACGTGCAGGACCTGCTGCGCGCCGCCGATGACGTGCTGTATCGATCCAAGAACCTGGGCCGCAACCGGGTGATCGCCCGCTCCCCCGGCGCGCTGGGCCACGACGAACTGTCCGCCACTGCCGGCCTCGAAGCGGGCTGAACGGGACGCCCCGATGAGCGGGGCGATCCAGCCGATTTTGCGCCGCAGTGCACAAAACACTTTGGCCGGGCGCCGCATGCGCGTAGAATCGCCCGCGATTTCCACGCACCCGAGGTCCCCATGTCCAAGCTCGCCTATCGCCGCATCCTGCTGAAACTCTCCGGGGAGGCGCTGATGGGAGACGAGGACTACGGCATCGACCCGAAGGTCATCAACCGCCTGGCCCGTGAAGTGATCGAGGCCCAGCAGGCAGGGGCCGAAGTGGCACTGGTGATCGGCGGCGGCAACATCTTCCGCGGCGCCGGCCTCGCTGCCGGCGGCATGGACCGGGTCACCGGCGACCAGATGGGCATGCTGGCCACCGTCATCAACGCGCTGGCCATGCAGGACGCCCTGGAGAAGCTGGGCGCCAAGGCCCGCGTGATGAGCGCGATCAAGATCAACGACGTGTGCGAGGACTACATCCGCCGCCGCGCCATCCGTCACCTGGAAAAAGGCCGGCTGGTGATCTTCGCCGCCGGCGTCGGCAGCCCCTTCTTCACCACCGATTCCGGCGCAGCCCTGCGTGCCATCGAGATCGGTGCGGACCTGCTGCTCAAGGCCACCAAGGTCGATGGCGTGTACGACAAGGATCCGAACAAGCACAGCGACGCGGTCCGCTTCGACAGCCTGAGCTACGACGAGGTGATCCGCCGCGGCCTGGAAGTGATGGACACCGCCGCCTTCGCACTGGCCCGCGACAGCGATCTGCCGATGCGGGTGTTCGACATGGGCCAGCCGGGCGAGCTGCTGAAGATCCTCAGCGGCGAGAACATCGGCACCCTGGTCCAGGGCCGCGACCCGGCCTGAGCCTGAGCGCAAGGCGACGCCCGGGCCGATCCAGGCCCGGCAGCGTCCTGTATTCGCCTATAATCGCCCGATTCCAGTTACATCCAGGACCCGGGCGATGCTCAACGACATCAAGAACAACGCGCAGACGCGCATGGCCAAGAGCATCGACGCTCTGAAGCACACCCTCACCTCGATCCGCACCGGGCGTGCTACTCCGGCCCTGCTGGACCGCGTCACCGTCAATGCCTACGGCAATGCCAGCACCCCGCTGAACCAGGTCGCCTCGATCTCCAACGCCGACGCCCACTCGCTGCTGGTCACGCCGTTCGACAAGAGCATGATCAAGGAGATCGAGAAGGGGCTGTACAACGCCGAGTTCACCCCGAATACGCTGGGCACCGCGATCCGCATCAACATGCCGCCGCCGACCGAAGAGCGCCGCAAGGAACTGGTCAAGCAGGTGCAGAAGGAAGGCGAAGGCGCCAAGATCGCGATCCGCAACATCCGTCAGGACGCGAACAAGGAAATCGCCAAGCTGGTCAAGGACAAGGCGATCAGCGAAGACGAGAAGAAGCGCGGCGAAGACGATATCCAGAAGCTGACCGACAGCAACATCAAGGATGTCGACAAGGTCGTCGCGGACAAGGAAAAGGAACTGTTGTCGGTCTGAAGTCGATGCCTTCAGTCCCGCCTCCCCTGCCGGCCGCCCTGCCCCGCCACGTCGCCATCATCATGGATGGCAACGGACGCTGGGCACAGCAGCGCCGCCGCCCGCGCGTGATCGGCCACCGTGCCGGCGCGCGCGCGGTCAACCGCACCATCGAGCGCTGCCTTGAACTGGGCATCCCGGCGCTGACCCTGTTCGCCTTCTCCAGCGAGAACTGGGGCCGGCCGCAGGACGAAGTCGATGCGTTGATGAAGCTGTTCCTGGGTGCGCTCGACCGCGAAGTGGACGAGCTGCACCGCCGCGGCGTGCGCGTGCGCTTCATCGGCGAGCGCGAGCGCTTCGGCGCCTCGCTGGTCAGCCGCATGCAGCTGGCCGAACAGCGCACCGCCGGCAACACCACGCTGACCCTGTCGATCGCCGCCAGCTATGGCGGCCGCCAGGACATCGCCCGCGCGGCGCGCGCACTGGCTGCCGAAGTGGCGGCCGGTCGCCTGCTGCCCGAACAGATCGACGAGGCGCTGCTGGGCCGGCAGATGGCCCTGGCCGACCTGCCGGCACCGGACCTGTTCATCCGCACCGGTGGCGACACCCGCATCAGCAATTTCCTGCTGTGGCAGCTGGCCTATACCGAGCTGTGGTTCACCGAGGCACTGTGGCCGGACTTCGACGCCGCGATGCTGCAACAGGCGCTGGATGCCTATGCGGGCCGTGAGCGCCGCTTCGGCCTGACCAGCGCCCAGATCGCCGCCCTGGCCACCGAGACGTCCAGCCCATGACCAAGACCCGAGTCCTCGCCGCGCTGATCATGGCGCCGGTCGCCATTGCCGCGATCCTGCTGCTGCCGACGCAATGGCTGGCCGCCGCGGCCGCCGCCGTCCTGCTGATCGGCCTGTGGGAATGGCTGAAGCTGGCCGACGTCGAAGACACCCTGGCGCGCACCGTGCTGCTGGTATTGAACCTGCTGCTGATGGTGCTGCTGGTGTGGGCCGACGGCAGTACCCTGGTGCTGTTCCAGATCACCACGCTGGTCGGCGTCGCCTGGTGGCTGGCGGCGCTGGTCTGGCTGCGCTTCTTCAACTTCGGTGCACAGCCGGGCAGCCCCGCGCGCATCCTCAAGCTGCTGGCCGGCACACTGGCCATCGTGCCGGCCTGGGCCGCACTGGTGCTGATCCACGCCGGCGGCGACCCGCCCGGCCAGCAGGGGCATCTGTGGCTGCTGGCCGCGCTGGCGCTGGTCTGGGCCGCCGATTCGGGCGCCTACTTTGCCGGCCGCCGCTTCGGCAGGCACAAGCTGGCCCCGCGCATCAGCCCGAACAAGACCTGGGAAGGCCTGGTCGGCGGCCTGCTGGCCGGCGTGGCCGTGGCCGTCGGCCTGGGCTGGCTGGCCGGTATCGACCTGGCCCACCTGCCGGGCCTGCTGATCACGTCCGTGGTCGCCGTGCTGGCCTCGGTGCTGGGCGATCTGTTTGAGAGCCTGATCAAGCGCCATGCCGGTGCCAAGGACTCGGGCAACCTGATCCCGGGCCATGGTGGCGTGCTCGACCGTGTCGACGGCGTCCTGGCAGCCGTGCCGGTGTTCGCGCTGGGCAAGGAAATCTTCGGATTCTGACCATGCATGCAGCAGCAGACCTGCGCCGGGTCGCCGTGTTCGGCGCCACCGGATCGATCGGTGCCTCCACCCTGGATGTGATCGCGCGCCATCCGCAGCGCTACCGGGCCACCGTGCTTGCCGCCGGCCGCCAGGTGCAGGCGCTGCTTGCGCTGTGCCGCCAGCATCAGCCCCTGCACGCGGTGATCGCCGACGAGGCCCTGTACCCTGCGCTGCGCGACGGTCTGCGCGAGGCCGGCCTGGCGACCCAGGCCCACGCCGGCCAGGCAGCGCTTGACCAGCTGGCCGCCAGTGACGCCTGCGACACCGTGGTGGCCGCCATCGTCGGCGCGGCAGGGCTGTCCTCGACCCTGGCCGCCGCCGCCGCGGGCAAGCGCATCCTGCTGGCGAACAAGGAATCACTGGTACTGGCGGGCGAACTGCTGACCCGTACCGCCGAACGTGCCGGGGCCGAGATCATCCCGATCGACAGCGAGCACAGCGCCATCTTCCAGTGCCTGCGCTCGCGCGACGCCAGCCTCGAAGGCGCCGGGGTGCGCCGGATCCTGCTCACCGCCTCCGGTGGCCCGTTCCGTGGCCGCAGCCGCGCCGAACTGGCGCAGGTCACCCCGGCCCAGGCCGTGGCCCACCCGAAGTGGTCGATGGGGCCGAAGATCTCGGTCGATTCCGCGACCCTGATGAACAAGGGCCTGGAAGTGATCGAGGCCCACCACCTGTTCGCCGTGCCGGGTGAACGCATCGAGGTGCTGGTCCATCCGCAGAGCCTGGTCCATTCGCTGGTCGAATTCGTCGACGGCTCGACCCTGGCGCAGATGGGCCTGCCGGACATGCGCACCACCCTGGCCGTTGGCCTGGGCTGGCCGCAACGCATCGCCTCGGGCGTGGCCGGGCTGGATCTGCTGGCGCAGGGTCGGCTGGATTTCGAGGCGCCCGATACCGAGGCCTTCCCCTGCCTGGCGCTGGCCTGGCAGGCGATGCGCGCCGGTGGCACCGCCCCGGCGATGCTGAACGCCGCCAACGAAGAGGCCGTTTCAGCGTTTCTTCAGGGCCGGATCGGTTTCCTGACCATCCCGGCGCTGGTTGCTAACGCTCTTTCAACACTGCCGACCGAGCCAGCCGATACACTGGAGGTCCTGTTGTCCGCCGACCAGCGCGCACGCCTGCTGACCCTGAACGCCATCGACGCCGCCTGAACCGCCCGCCTGCCCAGCCCTGCATGACGCCGCCGCCCCTGCCCGCCAACGTGAGCCTGCATGACTGACTTCATCGGATCGGTCTGGTGGATGATTGTCAGCCTGGGGCTGCTGGTCACCTTCCACGAGCTCGGGCATTACTGGGTCGGCCGCCTGTGCGGAGTCAAGGTGCTGCGCTTCTCTGTCGGCTTTGGCCGGCCGCTGTGGTCGCGGCGCGACCGGCATGGAACCGAATTCGCCATTGCTGCGATTCCGCTGGGCGGCTATGTGAAATTCCTCGACGAGCGCGAAGTCGAGGTGCATCCGCAGGAACGCGGCCAGGCGTTCAACCACAAGACGGTCTGGCAGCGCATCGCCATCGTTGCTGCCGGGCCGGTCGCCAACCTGCTGCTGTGCATCCTGCTGCTGTGGGCGATGTTCGTGATCGGCAAGCAGGACTATTCGCCCACCCTCGGCCGCACCAGCGGCATCGCGGCGACGGCGGGGCTCAACAGTGGTGACCGCGTGCTGCGCGTGGACGACCGCCCGGTCAGCACCCTGGGCGAGGCCAGCATGGCCCTGACCGCGGCAGCGATGGACCGTCGTGATGTCACGCTGGACGTGATCGACCGCAGCGATCAGGTGCATGCCCGTACCCTGCCGCTGTCGCAGCTGCCGGCAGGCTTCGATGAACGGCGGGTGCCGATCCTGGCGGGCCTGTACTGGCAGTCATGGCTGCAGCCCGCCCTGGTCGACAGGCTCACACCGGATTCCGTTGTTGCGGGCCAGCTGCAGCCGGGCGACCTCATCGTGGCCATCGACGGGCAGCGCATTGACAGCGTCGACCAGGTGATCGGCGAAATCCAGGCCCTGGGCCGCACCGGCGGCCCCGGCATGATCGAAGTCCTGCGTGGCGGCGAGCGGCTGGCACTGGAAGTGACTCCGCGCCAGGGCAAGGACGGCAAGGGCGAGCCGGTCTGGCAGATCGGCGTCGGTTTCCCCACCACCTACAGCCCGGCCTACGACACCCTGCTGCGTTACGGGCCCCTGGACGCGGTCACCGTGGCGGTGCGTGAAACCGGCCGGCTGGCCGCCGACTCGCTGGGCATGATGGCCCGCATCGTGACCGGCAAGGCCTCGCTGCAGAACGTTTCCGGCCCGGTCACCATCGCCCGTGTGGCCAATGTATCGGCCAAACGTGGGCTCGACTGGTTCCTGCAGTTCCTCGCGCTGCTGTCGCTGAGCCTGTGCATCATCAATCTGCTGCCGATCCCGATCTTGGACGGCGGCCACCTGCTGTATTACCTTATCGAGTTGGTCAAGGGCAGCCCGCTGAGCGAGCGTGCCATCGCCGCCGGCCAATACATCGGCCTGGCGTTGCTGGCCGGGCTGATGGGGTTGGCGTTCTACAACGACATCCTCGGCCTGGTCCCGCGATGAACTTTTCCACGTTGTTGCCGTCTACAGCGTCGGCATCCCGCACCAATGAAATCGACCTTCCTACCGGACGTGACATGACGCGACTCCCCAATCGCCGCCTGCTGGCCCTCGCCCTCGCCGCCGTCACCGGCGCTCCCGCCCTGGCCCAGGCAGCCGAGCCCTTCACTGTCAGCGATATCCGCGTCGACGGCCTGCAGCGCATCAGCTCGGGTACGGTATTCACCTACCTGCCGGTGGAGCGTGGCGAGACGGTCACCGACAGCAAGGTCGGCGAAACCATCCGCGCCCTGTACAAGACCGGCTTCTTTGAGGACGTGCAGCTGGACCGCCAGGGCAACATCCTGGTGGTGACGGTCAAGGAACGCCCGGCGATCAACAAGCTGACCGTGACCGGCAACAAGGACATCAAGTCCGACCAGCTGCTGAAGGGCCTGTCCGACATCGGCCTGACCGAAGGTGGCACGTTCGATCGCCTGAGCCTGGACCGCGTGACCCAGGAACTGCGCCGCCAGTACAACGACCGCGGCAAGTACAACGTCGAGATCACCCCGACGGTGAGCCCGCTGGACCGCAACCGTGTGGACATCGCCATCGCGATCAAGGAAGGCAAGGCGGCCAAGATCCGCCATGTCAACCTGGTCGGCACCGAGAAGTACGACAGCAAGGACATCCTGGAAACCTGGGAATCCAAGGAGCACAACTGGGCCTCGTGGTACCGCCGCGATGACCAGTACTCCAAGGAAAAGCTGTCCGGCGACCTGGAAAAGCTGAACTCGTGGTACCTCGACCGGGGCTACGTCGACTTCAGCATCGACTCCACCCAGGTGTCGATCAGCCCCGACAAGCGCGACATGTTCCTCACCGCCGGCGTGACCGAGGGTGAGCAGTACAAGATCTCCGAGATCAAGGTCAGCGGCGACACCATCCTCCCGCAGGAGGACGTGGAGCGCATGGTGATCCAGAAGTCCGGCGACACCTTCTCGCGGGCGCTGCTGGAATTCAGCTCGGACACGATCACCAACTCGCTGTCCAACATCGGCTACGCGTTCGCCAAGGTGAACCCGATCCCGACCACCAACCGTGCTGACCAGACCGTTGCCATCAACATGCAGGTGGTGCCGGGCCCACGCGTGTCGGTGCGTCGTATCGTCTTCCGCGGCAATACCCGCACCTCCGACGAGGTGATGCGTCGCGAAATGCGCCAGTTCGAGAACAGCTGGTACTCGCAGGCCGCGATCGACCGCTCCAAGATCCGCCTGCAGCGCCTGGGCTATTTCGAATCGGTGGATGTGGAAACCCCGGCCGTCAGCGGCAGCAACGACCAGGTCGACGTCGTCTACAACGTCAAGGAAACCACCTCCGGCAGCTTCGTGTTCGGCCTGGGCTACTCGCAGTCCTACGGCATGACCACTTCCGTGCAGCTGTCGCAGAACAACTTCCTCGGCGGCGGCAACCGCGTGTCGGTGGAAGCCTCGCGCAGCAGCTACCTGCAGCGCTATGGCTTCAGCTACACCAACCCGTACTTCACCGATGACGGCGTGTCGCTGGGCTACAACCTGTCCTGGCGCGAACTGGACTACTCCGACTTCAACACCGCGCAGTACAACAGCACCAACGGTGCCGCGCAGGTGGTGTTCGGCGTGCCGCTGACCGAAACCGACTCGGTCTCGCTGATGTTCGGCATCGACAGCAACCAGATCTCGACGTACCAGAACGCGACGCCGCAATCGATCATCGACTACATCAACGCCGTCGGCCGCCGCACCTTCCATGCCTGGCGCACCGAGCTCGGCTGGGCACGCGACTCGCGCAACGACTACTTCATGCCGACCCGCGGTACCTACCAGCGCATCGGCCTGGAGACCACGCTGCCGGGTTCGACCGTCGAGTACTACAAGCTGAACTACCAGATCTCCAAGTACTGGCCGATCATGCCGTCGCTGGTGATCAACACGCGTGCGGAAATCGGCTACGGCGACAGCTACGGCAAGGACACCTCGCGTGATCTCTGCTACACCGCGCCGACCGAGGCCAACCCGAACCCGGTGCAGACCGTGAACTGCAACCCGGGCTCACCGGATTACAGGAAGACGGTCACCGCCAGCGGCCTGCCGTTCTACGAGAACTTCTACGCCGGCGGTACCAACTCGGTGCGCGGCTTCGAGGACAACACGCTGGGCCCGCGCGAAGTCACCATGGGCTATCCGGAGGGCCAGCCGCTGGGTGGCTCGCTGAAGACCGTCGGTTCGATCGAAGCCTACTTCCCGCGTCTGTTCGACAGCCCGTCGGCCCGCGTGTCTGCCTTCGTCGACTTCGGCAACGTCTACAACGGCGCCGACAACTTCAAGGCCAACGAACTGCGTGTGTCCACCGGTGTGGCCCTGCTGTGGCGCGCCCCGGTCGGCCCGATCTCGATCAGCTATGCGTTCCCGCTGAAGAAGGAAGACGACGACAAGATCGAGCGCCTGCAATTCACCTTCGGTGGGCAGTTCTAAGAACTGACCACCGAAGGTGCGCCGCGGCTTGCTGCGCAAGCAGCGGGTCCCGACCTACCCCCTATCCCCCGCGCCGCTGGCGCGCCCCCCTTAACAGAAGGGGGGCTCTCCACCAGACGGGGTACGAAGCGCCGGGCTCTGCCCGGCGTTTTCGTTTAACCCGGATGGCTGAAGCGCACGATCTGCTTTTGATCTTTTCTGTTTTCCGCGGCTGGCACTCGCGCCACGCTGTCAGAGGTCGGGCGGGTCGGGGCTGCGGGGGTGTGAGCCGCATGGATGCGGCGATCAAGGCTACAGGGACGTACTTGCGCCGTCCCCCGCAGCCCCGACCCGTCCGACCCAGCCCATGAGCCTGGCTCTGCCGGCCGCGAGGGGCCCCGCCGTTGGCTGCACAACTGCCCCCCGCATGACCGCAATGGCGTCACACGTTAAACTCCCGCCGTGAATACTCCCTCCTACACCGCCCAGCAACTCGCCGAGCAGTTCGGCCTGCAGGTCCATGGCGACCCCGCCACCGCCATCCATGGCGTGGCCACCCTCGCCCATGCCGGCCCTGGCCAGCTGACCTTCCTCGCCAATCCGCGCTACCGCACCCAGCTGGCCGACAGCCAGGCCTCGCTGGTGGTGCTGCGTGCCGACGATGCCGAGGCGGCTCCCGGCGCCGCGCTCGTGGCCAAGGACCCGTACACCACCTTCGCCAAGATCGCCGCGCTGTTCGACATCGCACCGACGCGCCCGCCGGGCATCCATCCCAGCGCCGTCATCGATCCCACCGCCCAGGTCGCAGCCAGCGCCCATATCGGTCCGTTCGTGTCCATCGGCGCCCGCAGCGTGGTCGGCGAGAACTGCATCATCGGCACCGGCAGCGTGATCGGCGAGGATTGCAGCCTGGACAACGGCTGCGAACTGATCGCCCGGGTCACCCTGGTCACCCGCGTCCGGCTGGGCAAGCGTGTGCGGGTCCACCCCGGCGCCGTGCTCGGCGCCGATGGCTTCGGCCTGGCGATGGACGCGGGCAGGTGGATCAAGGTGCCGCAGCTTGGCGGCGTGCGCATCGGCGACGACTGCGAAATCGGCGCCAACACCTGCGTGGACCGCGGCGCGCTGGAAGACACCGTGCTGGACGAAGACGTGCGCCTGGACAACCTGGTGCAGATCGCACACAACGTGCAGATCGGCGCGCACTCGGCCATCGCTGGCTGCACCGGCATTGCCGGCAGCGCCAAGATCGGACGTTACTGCCTGCTCGGCGGCCACGTAGGCGTGGTCGGCCACCTGGAGATCTGCGACAAGGTCGTGATCACCGGCAAATCGGTGGTGCGCAACTCCATCCATGAGCCGGGCGAGTATTCGTCCGGCACCCCGTTGACCGACAACCGCACGTGGCGCAAGAACGCCGCGCGCTTCAAGCAGCTCGATACGCTGGCCCGGCGCATCCTGGCTGTGAGCAAGGAGAAAGAATGAACGACACGCTGCAGCTTCCGATCGATGTCCTCCAGATCCAGGAGCTGATCCCGCACCGCTACCCGTTCCTGCTGGTGGACAAGGTCCTCGAGCTGGATGTGGACGCCAAGCGCATCCTTGCCCAGAAGAACGTGAGCATCAACGAGCCGTTCTTCCAGGGCCATTTCCCGGGCCGCCCGATCATGCCCGGCGTGCTGATCATCGAGGCACTGGCGCAGGCCGGCGGTGTGATGACCCAGCTCTCGCTCGGCCGCGATGCGCAGTCCAAGCTGTTCTACATGGTCAAGGTGGAGAACGCCCGCTTCAACAAGCAGGTGGTGCCGGGCGATGTGCTGCTGCTGGACGTGCAGATGAAGCGGCTGATCCGCAACATGGGCTGGTACTACGGCGAAGCCAAGGTCAACGGCGAAGTGGTGGCCTCTGCCGAGGTCATGTGCGCCGGTGCCAAGGGCTGAGCCATAACGGAGCCAGGAATGACTGACAACGCCCCACGGATCCACCCCACCGCCGTCATCGACCCGTCCGCCCGGCTGGCCGACGATGTGCAGGTCGGTGCCTTCACCCTGATCGGTGCCGATGTGGACATCGGCGCAGGCACGGTCGTCGGCCCACACTGCAGCATTCTCGGACCGACCCGGATCGGCCGCGACAACCGCTTCATCGGCCACGCAGCCATCGGCGGCGAGCCGCAGGACAAGAAGTTCGCCGGTGAACGCACCGAACTGGTGATCGGCGACCGCAACGTGTTCCGCGAGTTCGTCACCGTCAACCGCGGTACCGGCGGCGGCGGTGGCATCACCACGATCGGTGACGACAACTGGATGCTGGCCTATACGCATGTGGCACACGACTGCCACGTCGGCAACGCCTGCGTGTTCTCCAACAACACCACGCTGGCCGGCCACGTCACTGTCGGCGACTACGTGATCATCAGCGGCTTCGCCGGTGCCCACCAGTTCTGCCGCATCGGCGCCCACGCCTTCCTCGGCATGGGTGCGCTGACCAACGGCGATGTTCCGCCGTTCACCATGGTGGGCTCCGATTCGCTGGGCCGCCCGCGCGGCATCAACAGTGAAGGCCTGAAGCGCCGCGGTTTCGATGCCGAACGCATCTCCGCCATCAAGCGTGCCTACCGGACCCTGTACGTGGCCGGCCTGCCGCTGGCCGAAGCCAAGCAGCAGCTGGTGGAACAGGCGCGCGACAGCGAGGACGTGAAGTCCATGCTGGAGTTCATCGAACACGCAGAGAGGCCCCTGCTGCGATGAGCAGCACGTCCGGCCAGGCGCCGGCCGGCGCCGCTGTCATTCCGCTGGCCTCCCTGGCCGGCAGCGTGCCTGCACAGCGGGTGCTCAGCGAGCGGCCGCTGCGGATCGCACTGGTGGCCGGTGAGGCCTCCGGCGACCTGCTCGGTGCCGGCCTGGTGCGCGAGTTGAAGGCCCGCTTCCCGAACGCCGAGTTCGCCGGCATCGGCGGCGATGCCATGCGCAATGCCGGTTGCCAGACCTGGCACGACGCCAGCGAACTGGCGGTGATGGGGCTGACCGAAGTCCTGCGCCACCTGCCGCGCCTGCTGAAGCTGCGCTCGGCCTTCCGCCAGCGCGCGCTCGAGTGGCAGCCGGACGTGTTCATCGGCATCGATGCGCCGGACTTCAACCTGGGCATCGAGCGCTGGCTGAAGCAGCGTGGCGTGCGCACCGTGCATTACGTCAGCCCTTCGGTCTGGGCGTGGCGCGAGAAGCGCGCCGAGAAGATCGGCAACAGTGCCGACCTCGTGCTGTGCCTGTTCCCGATGGAACCCCCCATCTACGCCCGGCACGGAATCGACGCGCGCTTTGTCGGTCATCCGATGGCCGATGACATTCCGCTGCAGGGCAACCGCGACGAAGCCCGTGCCGCGCTGGGCCTGCCGGCCACGGCCAAGGTGCTGGCGGTGCTGCCGGGCAGCCGCCTGGGCGAGATCTCGCGTCTGGGCGAACCGTTCTTCGAGGCCGCGTGGCAGGTTTCCGAACGGATTCCGGGGCTGCACGTCGTGGTGCCTGCCGCCAATGCCGCCTGCCGTCGCCTGATCGAGGAACAGCTGTCGCGTTCGGCGCTGCCGGTCGCCTACTCGCATGTGCTTGATGGCCAGGCCCGCGACGCCATGATCGCCGCCGACGTGGTGGTGCTCGCCTCCGGTACCGCGACCCTGGAAGCCATGCTGGTGAAGCGGCCGATGGTGGTCGGCTATCGCGTCAACGAACTGACTTACCGCCTGGTCAAGGCGCTGGGCCTGATCAAGGTCGACCGCTTCGCCCTGCCCAACATCCTGGCTGGCCAGGACCTGGCACCGGAGCTGATGCAGCACGACTGCACGCCGGACAAGCTGGCCGCCGCCATCCAGCAGTGGTTCGACCATCCGCAACGGGCCGCCGACCTGCAGGGAACCTATTCGCGCCTGCATGAACGCCTGCGCCGCAATGCCTCGGCACGCGCCGCCGACGCTGTCGGCGAGCTGCTGGTACGCGAGCTGGACAAGGCATGAGCCGCCGCCACGCCGCCGCAGCCAGCCTGGCCCTGTTCGACGGTTCACTGCGGGTTGAACCGGACCGCCTGGTCGCCGGTGTCGATGAGGCCGGCCGTGGCCCGCTGGCCGGGCCGGTCGCCGTCGCGGCGGTGGTATTCGATCCTGCCCGCCCGCGCATCAACGGCCTGGATGACTCCAAGCAGCTCACCGCCGCGCGCCGCGAGCAGCTGTACGACCGCATCCTCGACCGCGCCCTGGCCTGGCATGTGGTGCTGGTGGACGTGGCAGCGATCGACCGCCTGAACATCTACCAGGCCACCCTGCAGGGCATGCGCGACGTGGTGGCGGCCGTGGCCCATGTGGCCGGCTTCGCCCGCATCGACGGCAACGTGGTTCCGAAGGGGCTGGTGCTGCCGGCGCAGGCGCTGGTCGGTGGCGATGGCATCGACCGCGCGATCATGGCGGCCTCGATCCTGGCCAAGGTGTCGCGCGACCGGTACATGCAGGACCTGCACCTACAGCATCCGCACTACGGTTTCGACCAGCACAAGGGCTACGGCACTCCGGCCCACCTGGCGGCACTGCGTGAACACGGCCCCTGTGGCGAGCACCGGCGCAGTTTCGCCCCGGTGCGTGAATGCCTGGAAAACCCGGCGGCACCATGCGCCCACATTGCCGTGGTCGCGCCGGGCCATGCCCGGCGGCATCGTGCGCCCACATTGCCGCGGTAGCGCCGGGCCGTGCCCGGCGGCATGTTCGCGCAATCGACGCGCCGTCAAGAGCTTGTCGCCTCCCCCTGCCCTCGCTACCCTGACCGGGCATTCCAGCGCTTCCCGACCCCGGCGACGAACTCCCGTCGGCACCCGGGGCCCCCGCGCTCCAACCTGGTCCGGCATGTCCAACTCCCGCTTCGTACATCTCCACGTCCACACCGAGTTCTCGCTGGCGGACTCGACCATCCGTGTGCCGGCCAAGCCGGACCAGGCCGACCCGAAGAAGGCCAAGCAGGCCAACCTGCTGTCACGCTCGGTCGAGCTGGGCCTGCCCGCGCTGGCGGTGACCGACCTCAACAATCTGTTCGCCCTGATCAAGTTCTACAAGGCAGCCGAAGGCGTGGGCATCAAGCCGATCGCCGGCGCCGACGTGATGATCGCCGAGGAGGGCCAGGACCCGTGGCGGATGACCCTGCTGTGCCGCGACCGCGAAGGCTACCTGAGCCTGTCACGGCTGCTGACCCGTGCCTGGATGGAGGGCCATCGTCCGGAAGGCGGCGTCGCCGTGCATCCGGACTGGTTGAAGGCGGGCAACGCCAACCTGTTCGCGCTGGCCGGGCGCGAGAGCCTGGCCGGGCGCCTGGCGCTGGACGGCAAGCACGACCTTGCCGAGCAGCATCTGGCCGACTGGCAGCGGGTGTTCGGCGATGGCCTGCACCTGGAGCTGACCCGCACCGGCCGCGATGGCGAGGAGGCCTTCAACCGCTTCGCGCTGATGGCCGCCGGCCAGCGCGGCCTGCCGGTGGTGGCCAGCAACGATGTGCGCTTCCTTGCACCGTCGGACTTCAGCGCGCATGAGGCACGTGTGTGCATCTCGACCGGCCGCGTGCTGGACGATCCCAAGCGGCCGCGCGAGTACAGTGACCAGCAGTACCTGAAGTCGGCCGAGGAGATGTGCGCGCTGTTCGCCGACATCCCCGATGCGATCGACAACACGCTGGCGCTGGCCGAGCGCTGCAACATCGAGATGCGGCTGGGCACCTACTTCCTGCCCAACTACCCGGTGCCGGACGACGAGACCCTGGATACCTGGATCCAGAAGATGTCGCGCGACGGCCTGGAAGAACGCCTGCAGAAGAACCCGCTGGCGCCGGGCAAGACCCGCGAGGAGTACTTCGAGCGCCTCGAATTCGAGCTCGATACCATCATCAAGATGGGTTTCCCCGGCTATTTCCTGATCGTGGCCGACTTCATCCAGTGGGGCAAGAACCAGGGCATCCCGATCGGCCCGGGCCGTGGTTCCGGTGCCGGTTCGCTGGTGGCGTGGGCGTTGAAGATCACCGACCTGGATCCGCTGCCCTACAACCTGCTGTTCGAGCGGTTCCTGAATCCGGAACGCGTGTCGATGCCCGACTTCGACATCGATTTCTGCATGGACCGCCGCGACGAAGTGATCGACTACGTCGCGCGAAAATACGGACGCGAACGCGTCAGCCAGATCATCACCTACGGCACCATGGCCGCCAAGGCCGTGGTGCGCGATTCCGGCCGTGTGCTCGGTTTCCCCTATGGCCTGGTTGACGGCGTCTCCAAGCTGATCCCGAACATCCTCGGCATCCACCTGAAGGATGCGCTCGGCAAGGGCAAGGAAGGCCCGAGCTCGGAGATGGCATCGGCCGAGCTGATCCAGCGTTACGAAACCGAAGACGATGTCCGTGACCTGATCGATCTGGCGCTGCAGCTTGAAGACCTCACCCGCAACGCCGGCAAGCACGCCGGTGGCGTGGTGATCGGCCCCGAGCCGCTGAGCGAGTTCTGCCCGCTGTACGCCGAACACGACGAGAACGGCATCGGCAAGAATCCGGTCACCCAGTTCGACAAGAACGACGTCGAAGAAGTGGGCCTGGTGAAGTTCGACTTCCTTGGCCTGCGCACGCTGACCATCATCGACTGGGCAGTGAAGGCGATCAACAAGCGCCACGCGCGCGCCGGCATTCCGCCGGTGGACATCGCGGCGATCCCGCTGGACGACGCGCCGACCTACAAGGACATCTTCGCCAACGGCAACACCGGTGCGGTCTTCCAGTTCGAATCCTCCGGCATGCGCCGCCTGCTGAAGGACGCACGCCCCGACCGTTTCGAAGACCTGATCGCGCTGGTGTCGCTGTACCGCCCCGGCCCGATGGACCTGATTCCGTCCTTCAACGCGCGCAAGCACGGGCAGGAAGAGATCATCTATCCCGATCCGCGCACCGAAGCCATCCTCAAGGACACCTACGGCATCATGGTGTACCAGGAGCAGGTGATGCAGATGGCGCAGATCGTCGGCGGCTACTCGCTGGGCGGCGCCGACCTGCTGCGTCGTGCGATGGGCAAGAAGGTGCCGGCGGAAATGGCCAAGCACCGCGAGATCTTCCGCGAGGGCGCGGCCAAGGGCGGCGTCGACGGCCCCAAGGCCGACGAGATCTTCGACCTGATGGAGAAGTTCGCCGGCTACGGCTTCAACAAGTCGCACGCCGCTGCCTACGCGCTGGTCAGTTACCAGACCGCGTGGCTCAAGCGCCATTACCCGGCCGAGTTCATGGCGGCCACGCTGTCTTCGGACATGGACAACACCGACAAGGTGGTCGGCTTCCTCGACGAGGTGCGCAACCTCGGCCTGACCGTGCTGCCGCCGAAGGTGAACCAGTCCGCCTTCATGTTCGAGGCAGCCACGCCGGACACCATCCAGTACGGCCTGGGTGCGATCAAGGGTGTCGGCCAGGGTGCCTGCGAAGCGGTGGTGGACGAGCGGCTGCGGGGCGGAAACTACACCGACCTGCTCGATTTCTGTACCCGCGTCGGCTCGGCCAAGCTCAACCGGCGCACCCTGGAAGCGATGATAAACTGCGGCGCACTGGATGAGCTGGGCCGCAACCGCGCCTCGCTGATGCTGCAGCTGCCGGAAGTGATCAAGGCCACCGAGCAGATGGCACGCGAGCGCGCCTCCGGGCAGAACTCGCTGTTCGGTGGGCCGGACCCGAGCGCGGCGACGATCCAGCTGGACCTGCCGGAGGCCGAAGAGTGGCCCCTGCTGCAGCGCCTGAACGGCGAGCGCGACACGCTGGGCTTCTACCTCAGCGGCCATCCATTCGATCCGTGGCGCGACGACGTGCGCGATCTGGTCGGCAACGATCTGGGCGCGGTGGAAAAGATCTGGAGCGCCAGCAGCGGCGGTGGTGGTGGTGGCGGTGAGAAGCGCTGGCGCCCGGAAGTGCAGACCGTGCTGGCCGGCCAGGTGGTCGGCGTTCGCCGCAAGGGCGAAAGCCAGATCTTCATCCAGCTCGAGGACGGGCGTGGACGCGTGGAGTGCAGCGCGTTCTCCGACACCATGGCCGAGTTCGGCCACCTGATGACCAAGGACCGCATCCTGGTGGTCAAGGGCGGCCTGCGTGAAGACGAATTCAACGGTGGCTACGCCCTGCGCATCCGCCAGTGCTGGGATTTCGATGAGGTCTGCGCCAACTACGCTACGCGCCTGTCGCTGCGGCTGGACCTGCGCCAGCAGCGGCCGGTGTGGGAGCGCATCGATGCCCTGCTCGACCGCCATCGCCCCGGCCGCACGCCCCTGCGCCTGGACCTGCTGCTGAAGGGCCCGCACGGCGGTATCGCCGGCATGCTCGACGTGTCCGGACAGAGCGCCGTGCGCATCGACTCGAAGCTGATGGAAGCGCTGCGCGCCGACCCGGCCGTGCGCACCCTGAAGGTGCGCTACAGCCCGCCCTGGGCCAGCTGATCCCGCCCCGCCAGGTCCCGCGTCCAGCTGGCGCGGCCAAGGCAGCGCGCTGCCTGCCGGCCAGCCCCTCCGTACGCTCCAGACAGGGGCGTACGGGGAATTTCACCGGGTTCGGCTACACTTTCCTCCTTCTTTACACGACGGCTTCCGATGAATCCGAACTACCTCGACTTCGAGCAACCCATCGCCGACCTGGAAGCGAAGATCCAGGAGCTGCGCAACGCCAGTGCCGGTCCGGCGGTCAATGTCGAGGCCGAAGTGCACGCGCTGCAGGACAAGCTGCGCATGCGTACCGCACAGATCTTCCGCAACCTGACCTCCTGGCAGGTGCTGCAGCTGGCCCGCCACCCGTCGCGGCCCTACACCGCCGATTACATCCGCATCATCTTCGATGAGTTCCAGGAACTGGCCGGTGATCGCGCCTTTGCCGACGACAAGGCCATCATGGGCGGCCTGGCCCGCATCAATGGCCGCGCGGTGATGGTCATCGGCCACCAGAAGGGCCGCGACACCAAGGAGAAGATCAAGCGCAACTTCGGCATGCCCAAGCCCGAGGGCTACCGCAAGGCGCTGCGCCTGATGAAGATGGCCGAGCGTTTCGGCCTGCCGGTGCTGACCCTGATCGACACCGCCGGCGCCTGGCCGGGCATCGACGCCGAATCGCGCGGCCAGTCCGAAGCGATCGCGCGCAACCTGATGGAAATGGCCGAACTGAAGGTGCCGGTGATCTGCACCGTGATCGGCGAAGGCGGCTCGGGCGGCGCGCTGGCACTGGGCGTGGGCGACCGCACCGTGATGCTGGAGTACGCGGTGTATTCGACCATTACCCCGGAAGGCTGCGCCTCGATCCTGTGGAAGGACGCCGGCAAGGCCAAGGACGCGGCCGAACAGCTGGGCCTGACCGCCCCGCGCCTGAAGAGCCTGGGCCTGGTCGACAAGGTCGTGCGCGAGCCGACCGGCGGCGCCCACCGCAACCCGACGCAGATGGCCCGGCGCCTGAAGGCCGTGCTGCTGAACGAGCTGGACGCGCTGGACAAGCTGTCCACCGGGGAACTGCTGGAGCAGCGCTACAAGCGCCTGCGCAGCTACGGCACCTACGAGGCGGCGTAATCGCTGCTTCCGCTGCACGGTAACGCCTGAAGCCGGGCAATGCCCGGCTTCAGTGCCACATCCGTGTGGCGATACGTCCCTGTTCCTGCGCGTACGGGCCCGCCGTACGCCGATCTGCTTACCAGTTGTAGGACATGCCCAGCGTGGCGCTGACTTCGCGGTAGCCGGAGTCACCGCGGCTCACGTCCAGACCGCCCCAGCCCGTCCAGCCCTTGGTGAATTCCACCCGCGCGCCTGCACCCAGCGCGTAGCGGTTGCGCGGCGCGTCGCTGTCCATGGCCACGTCATCGAACGCCATGCCACCCGTGCGGGCGTCGCGATACCAGTTGGCGGTCAGGTACGGGGTCACCACGGCGCCATGCGTGCTGGTCGATTCCGCTTCCAGGCGCAGGCCGAGGCGGCCGGACAGGCCACTTTCGCCCAGGCCACGCACCACGGTGCCGTTCTGCTCGGTATGTCGATCCGTGCTGACGTTGGTGTAGACCAGCTGCAGCTCCGGCTGCAGGCTGACCCTGCTGTCGCCCAGCGTGCCGACGCCGAAGCGGTAACCCGCCTCCAGCGAACCCTGCCACAGGTCGCTGTCGTAGCGCTCCGCGGCCAGGCCATCGCCTTCCACCCGGTTGTTGAAGCGGCCGTGCTGCACCCAGCTGTCCACATAGGCACGACCAGTGTTCCAGCTGCCGTACACCCCTGCGGCCACGCCGGCGACCTTGCCGCGTGCCGCAAAGCCGGTCAGCGCCGAGGTGCTGGTGCTGTCAGCACGCCCACTACCGAGCATCACGCCCAGGCGGCCACGCCCTTCATCGAACAGCCCCACGTCTGCGCCCACCTGCACCACATGGCGCTGCGTGCGCAGATCCAGCTGCTCCTGCATGGCCCCCAGGCGCGCCTGCTGGCTGTCCACGCGTGCCCAGCCGTGCACACCCTCGGCAACGGCCGCATTGCCGTCGCGATCACTGCGCTGCAGGCGGAACAACTGCCCTGCGGCGTACTGGTTGGCCAGGTACGCGCCGGTCTCCGGGCGCAGCACCGGCTTCGGATCCGGATTGATCGGACCGGTCGGGTCGCAGTCGGGCAGCGACGGATCCAGGTCACAGGGATCCGGCGGCGTCACCGGCAGTTCCGAACGCAGGTACCAGTTGCCGTCGGCCTCATCCTTGAACAGGAAGTACTCGTACTGCCCGCCGACCGCACGGCCGACCAGGTCGAACTGCGCGTCGGACGCGCCGTTGATCTCGATCAGCTCGATGCCCTTGTCGGTCTGCGCGCCCTGGCCGCCGGCATTGAGCACGCGCACATTGGCCTGGCCGGTCGCATCACCGGCAATCACCAGGCGGTCGGTCTGCGAGTCGTCCTCACCAAGCACCGTGTTGAATACCAGCGTGCCGCCGTTACCGACGAACTCGTCCAGGGACAGCGTGTTGAAGCCGCCCGCGCCGTCGCCCAGCTTGACCATGCTGCCCGCATCCAGCTGCAGACGGCCGACACTGCTGTCGCCGGTCAGCTGCCAGGTGCTCTGCTCCCCCACCGCCACCGAGCTCGCATCGACGATGCGGCCGATCAGCGTGGCGCGGTTGCGCAGCGAGACATCCAGCTGGCCCGTGTAGGAGGCGCGATCGGCAATGATGTCGCCGGTCAGCGCCGCGTTCTCCACGTTGAAGCGCACCGCGGCGTTGCCGACCTGCCCTTCCTCGCCGTGCTTGACCAGCAGCAGCGTGCCGTCACCGGCAATCAGGCGCGCACCGTTGCGGATGTTGATCTCGGCGGATTCGCCGTCGACGTCGGCATCGGGATTGACCCAGATCGCCGGGCCGGTCTGCGACTCCAGGGTGGAATTGTCGACGTTCAACACCGGGTTGTCCGCACCCCGATATTCGAAGTACATGACGGCGCCGTTGCGGCTGGCCCGGATCGTCGAACCGTTGACGATGTCAGCCCTGCCCGCGCCCATACTCAGACCGACGTTGTGGTACCAGGCAGTGCTGTCGCGGTGTGCCACCGCCAGGTGGGAATTGTCCATCAGAAGGTACACGTCGCCCTGTCCACCGCGGCGGTCCGGGTACAAGGCGATGGCACCACCGATGGAATCGATCCGCGTGTTGTAGAGGCGTGCCGACGAATCGACCGAGATGTTGAACTGGGTCATGCCCAGATCGAAACGGCTGTCCCGCGCGATCAGGCTGGAACCCGATTGCACGTGAATGTTCTGATTGGCATTGCGGACCAGCACATCCGCACGCGTGAGCACGACATTGGAGCCGTAGGTCGCATTGATGCCGTAAGTGGACGCGTCGGTCACCGTCAGGTTGGACCCATTGGTCACGTGCCACGCCTCGATCGGATCCCCCTGCACCACCTCGTGGTCCTCGTCGTTGAGGTTGCCGGCCAACGCGTGCTGCGCCAACGGCAGGGCCAGTGCCAGCAGCAGGCACTGCGAGAGCGGACGCAGGGCAAGGGAATGCCCGCCTGCGGCGGAACGATGGGCATGTTTCATGATGGATCTCCAGAGGGGGGCACGTAAGCGGCACAGCGTGCGTGCAGTACCTCGCAATCCAGCCTGTGCCCACGTGGAGCGATGGCGGGACTGCTGCAGGCAGCCGCTGTGTCGAAGGCGCGCAGTATCTGGAGACGCACGGGCGGGGCCCATGCAATTTGTTGCAAGGCGCGCCGCGCCGCTCGTCAGGTTACGCGGCGATTCATCTGGAGGTGCGCGATGTGCGCCGGCTCAGAAGGGTTTGGCCAGCACCAGCCAGACGATCGGAATGAAGGCCAGCAGCGGGATTTCGTTGATCCAGCGCAGCGCGCGCGAGGACGGCAGAGGCCGGCCCTTGGCGACGCCCTTGAGCAGGCGGCCGGTCCAGCCGAAGTAGACCAGCAGCAGCACCACCAGGCCGAGCTTGGCATGCAGCCAGCCGGCACCGCCCGGCGCGACCATCGTCGGGAAGTCCGGAATGACCCGGTAGCCCAGCCACAACACCAGTCCCAGGACGAAGGCCAGGCCGAACATCGAGTGGCCGAAACGGTACAGACGCAGGCCCATCAGCTGCAGGCGCTCGACCACTGCGGGTTGTCCCGCCGCCTCGGCCAGGTTCACCAGGATGCGCGGCAGATAGAACACCGTCGCCATCCACGCCACCACGAACACGATGTGGAAGGTCTTGACCCAGTAGTAGCTCTGCATGCGCTCGCTCCAGCGGCTGGCGTAGGTGGCGGCCATTCTCGCATGGCGTGCCGGTGTACCGGCTGCGGTCGGCGCGACCGATCGACGCACGGCGAGCGGCAACGCCGTACGATAGGCGCCGTTTTCAACGAAACCTCCTTCTGCGTGGACAAGACCTACGACGCCGCCTACTTCCAGCGCTGGTACCGCCGGGCCGACATCGGCGGCAGCGCCCGCCTCGCCCGCAAGGTGGCAGTGGCGGTGGCCACTGCCGAGTACTACCTGGAGCGGCCGATCCGCAGCGTGCTGGACATCGGCTGCGGCGAGGGGGCCTGGCGCGCGCCGCTGCGGAAACTGCGTCCGAAGGTCGAGTATCTGGGCTTCGACAGCAGCGAGTACGCTGTGCGTCGCTATGGCCGGACCCGCAACCTGCATCTGGCCCGCTTCGGCGACTTCGCCTGGCTGCGGCCGTGCGCGCCGGTGGACCTGCTGGTCTGCTCGGACGTGATGCATTACGTGCCCGACCGCGAGCTGCGCGCCGGCCTGGCGGGCGTGGCCGAGCTGACCGGCGGCATCGCGTTCCTGGAGACCTTCGCAGCCGAGGACGCGTTCGAGGGCGACCATGAGGGCTTCCAGTCCCGCCCGGCAGGCTGGTATCGCCGGACGCTGGCCCGGCACGGCCTGCAGCCGGCAGGGTCGCACTGCTGGCTCGGCCCCGCCCTGGCAGGCGATGCGGCCGCGCTGGAACGGATGTGAATCCGGATTCATTATTTTGAGCCAACTTAACCTGCGGGACACCCGGATGGGATATGCTGCGCGGCAACATATGACCATACATATTCGGTCGTCATGCTCTATCAACTGCACGAACTGACCCGCAACCTGCTCGCCCCCTGGGTGCACCAGGCCCAGGCCAACGCCAAGTTCTTCGCCAATCCCGGCCACTGGTGGTCGCAGATGCCGGGTGCCGAACGCCTGGCGGCGGTCAACGAACTGTTCCATCGCATCGGCAAGGATTACGAGAAGCCCGAGTGGGGCATCAACGAAATCGAGGTCGAAGGCGAGCGCGTGCCGATCGTCGTGCACGAGGAAGTGAGCAAGCCGTTCTGCAAGCTGCTGCGCTTCAAGCGTCACAGCAACGAAGCCGACCAGCTGCACACCATGCTCAACCAGCCCTTCGTGCTGGTGGTGGCGCCGCTGTCCGGCCATCACGCCACGCTGCTGCGCGATACCGTGCGCACGCTGCTGCGCGACCATCGTGTCTACGTCACCGACTGGGTCGATGCGCGCATGGTTGCGGCCAGCGAAGGTGATTTCGGCCTGGACGACTACATCGCCTACATCCAGGAGTTCATCCGCCACCTTGGCGTCGAGCGCCTGCACGTGGTCAGCGTGTGCCAGCCGACCGTACCGGTGCTGGCCGCAGTGTCACTGATGGCCAGCCGTGGCGAGCCCACCCCGCGCACGCTGGTGATGATGGGCGGTCCGATCGACGCACGCTGCAGCCCCACCGCGGTGAACAATCTGGCGACCCAGAACCCGCTGTCCTGGTTCGAGAACAACGTCATCCACAGCGTGCCGGCCGGCTACCCCGGTGCAGGCCGTCGCGTGTACCCGGGTTTCCTGCAGCACGCCGGCTTCCTGTCGATGAATCCCAGCCGCCATTTCAGCTCGCACTGGGACTTCTACGCCGACCTGGTCAAGGGCGATCTGGAAGATGCCGACGCGCACCGCCGCTTCTATGATGAGTACAACGCGGTGCTGGACATGCCTGCCAGGTACTACCTGGACACCATCCGCGTGGTCTTCCAGGACTTCCTGCTGCCGCGCGGAGAGTGGGTGGTCAACGGCGAAAAGGTCGACCCTTCGGCGATCCGCGATACCGCGCTGCTGAGCATCGAAGGCGAACTGGACGATATCGCGGGCCTCGGCCAGACCGAAGCTGCGCAGGCGCTGTGTACGGGCATCCCGGCCGAGCGCCGCGAGCATTTCATCGTCGAAGGTGCCGGCCATTACGGCATCTTCAGCGGCCGCCGCTGGCGCGAGGTGGTGTACCCGAAGGTACGCGACTTCTTCGCAGCGCACGCAGAAGCGCCAGCGGCAAAAGCGAAGAAGAAGAGCAACGTCACCCCGCTGCGCCGCAAGGCGGGCTGACCCCGCGCCGGGGGTCGGATCCCTTTCCAACAGAAAGGGCTCTGACCCCGGCACCCCGCTCGAACGGAGTCAGAGCCCTGTTCTGCGAACAGGGATCCGACCCCTCGTCGCTTACAGGCGCACCAGCAGGTTCTTGGCGATCAGGCCATGCAGCCTGCCGATGCCGCGTGCCAGGTGCAGCGTCAGCAGTAGCAGCAGGGCACCCGCCGCGGCGACCACGATCCCGACCAGCGGCGAGGCAGCCATCGGCAGCACGTTCACGCCATCAACGTACACGCCCGGGATTTCCCCGCTGAAGATCGCTGCCACCGGCGCCCAGATCAGTCCCAGCGACAGCGACAGCAGCGTCACCGCGATGGTGAAGTAGACGATGCCCAAGGGCAGCATCAGCACGAAGTACAACAGGGTCAGCCAGGTGCGGCCGTCCGTGAACATGTCGCCGATACGCTGCAGCCAACTGCGGCTGCGGTCGGTATAGCGCGGCCGCCGCGGCATGCGCTCGCCCAGCAGCGCCTCGACCAGGCGCCCCTCCAGCAGTGCCAGCCCGCGCACCGAACCGAAGAACAGCACGGTCAACGGCACGCCGATGATCAGGATCAGCAGGCCGAGCGACAGCGACAGGCCGGTCACCACCCAGGTGAAGAAGAAGATGCCGGTGGCCAGCGACAGCAGCATGTAGAACAGCGCGCCATAGGTGTGCGGATCGGCCACCACGCCAAAGAAGCGCGACAGCAGAGAGCGCGGCCGCGGCACCGGCGGTGCCGCGGCCGGTTCCACACCACTGGCCTCGGCTGCCACACGCAGCACCGGCGCGGTGTCGGCGCGCGGCGTGCGCAATGCGCGGTTCACGGTGACTTCCGTTTCGCGGTAGATCTCCGCCACTTCATCGGGCGCACCGTAGCTGCCGGCCACATCGGCAATCACCTCCGCCTCGCTGCGACCGGGCTGGGCGGCCAGCTCGGAACGCAGGTATTCCTCGGCGTCATACAGCGCGTCCTGCACCATCGCCGGATCGGCGCCCTGCAGCGCCTCGCGCAGTTGCGCCAGGTACTGCGGGATGGTGGTCGGCAGGGCGCGGCCTGCCAGGCTCGGGTCGTTCATTGCGGTACCCCCTCCAACACGGAATCGACGGAATCACGGGTGGCCTGCCAGGCCTGGCGCCACTGCGCCAGCACTTCGCGGCCACGGTCATTGATGCGGTAGTAGCGCCGGGGCGGCCCGCTGCTGGAGGGCTCGACATGGCTCTCCAGCAGGCCGCCGCTCTCCAGGTTGCGCAGCACCGGGTACAGCGCGCTCTGCTTGCCACTCAGCACGCCCTCGCCCACGCGCTCCAGCTCCTTGGCGATGAGGTACCCGTACAGCGGCTCGCCGGTACGGGCCAGCACCGCCAGCAGGGCCAGCGACACGGTTCCGGCGCTGAGCTCCTTCTGGAACTTCTTCAGGTGGATGTCGTCTTCCGACATGCCCGGCCCTCCACTACGTTGAAGTCCACAGTAGTGCGAAGTTCGGTATAGCGAATGTGTCGTTAGTCATCCTGCCGGTTGGCGTGGCCCTGCGGCTCGCGCAGAATCGAGGGCTCGTTCATGTTCCGGGGTTTCCATGCCGCACCGTCGTCGCCTTGCCCTGACCGCCCTCGCCCTGGCCTGCCTGTTGCCCTCGCTGGCCAGCGCAGCGACGCCCTACCGCAGCCCGCAGCAGATCCTTGACGCCTCGGCCGCCAGCGATTGGCGCACCCCCGACCCGGCCAACCTGCTGTACATGGATCTGCCTGCCGGCCGGGTGATCATCGAACTGGCGCCCCAGTTCGCACCACGCCATGTCGCCAACATCCAGACGTTCGCCCACGAGCACTTCTGGGACGGCACCAGCATCTACCGTTCCCAGGACAACTTCGTCGTGCAGTTCGGCGATGCCGACGCCGA
The DNA here is from genome assembly GCF_056393265.1 of Stenotrophomonas sp. Steno-C15. Classification (NCBI taxonomy): domain Bacteria; kingdom Pseudomonadati; phylum Pseudomonadota; class Gammaproteobacteria; order Lysobacterales; family Lysobacteraceae; genus Stenotrophomonas; species Stenotrophomonas sp. Steno-C15. The sequence goes on along the minus strand of NZ_JBWJPF010000022.1, from coordinate 29,443 downwards.
TGACCCGGCCAAGGCCAGGCCGTTCGGCAATGGCGCGCGCAAGCTGCCGGCCGAGTTCGAGCGTGCCAGCGCCGGCCTGAAGGTGAGCGTGCTGCCGGACCGCGATGGCTGGGCGGCGCAGACCGGTTTCGTCGATGGCTTCCCGGTCGGACAGGATCCGCAGGCCGGCAAGGCCTGGCTGGCGCACTGCTACGGCATGCTGGGGGCCGGTCGCAACAACGACGAGGACAGCAGCATCGGTGCCGAACTGTACGTGGTGACCGGGCAGTCGCCACGTCAGCTGGACCGCAACATCACCCTGGTCGGTCGCGTCCTGAAGGGCATGGAACTGCTCAGCGCGATCCCGCGCGGCCCGGCGCCGATGGGCTTCTATGAAGACCCGAAACTGCGCACGCCGATCATTTCGATCCGCCGTGCCGGCGACGTGGCGGCCGCCGAACGCACGCCGATCCAGGTGTTGCGTACTGATTCAAAGACTTTCGCCGATACGGTGGAGGCGCGACGCAATCGCGTGGATGATTTCTACAAGCGTCCGGCTGGGCATATCGATCTGTGCAATGTTCCGGTGCCGGTGCGGTGATGGGTTCCTGCACGTGACCCGTGCTGAAGGTGCTTCACTGTTCATGGGCGTCACTTTTCTTTGTACGCAAAGAAAAGTAACCAAAAGAAACGTTCCGCCGACCGCGAGCCGATGCGCGTTGCGCATCGGTACCCTGCGCTCCTCGGCCCGTCGAGGGACGGCGCGGGAACTCGCTGCGCTCAGACACCCGCGCCTCTTCGCCCTCGCCGGACCTGCGGTGCTCGGCTCGCTCAAGGCGGACCCAGATCAAAGTCCACAGCTGCACCCAGCAGATCCACGTCAAGCGTGGATGCTGTTGCTGTTGCTGTTGCTGTTGCTGGTGATCTTGACCTTCAGTCCGCCTTGAGCGAGCCGAGCATCGCAGGGGAATCAGGGGCGGAGAGGTGCCGATGTCTGAGCGCAGCGAGTTCGGCACCGTCCCCTGATTCACCGAGAAGCGCAGGGGACCGACGTGCGAAGCACGGCGGCTCGCGGCTTGGCGGCGCGTTTCTTTTGGTTACTTTTCTTTTCGCGCGAAAAGAAAAGTAACGCCCATGAACAGTGAAGCACCTTCAGCACGCGCCACGCGCAAAACGCCAACGCCTCAGCCCTTCTGACTCACCGCCACGCTACCCAGAATCAACGCACCCGCAATCAGCATCTGCAGCGTCACCGGCTCACCCAGGAACAACCACGCGAACGCCGCACCGAACAGTGGAATCAGGTAGGTCACCGTGGATGCACGCGACGGGCCGATGCGGCCGATCAGACGGTAGAACATCAGGAACGCCAGCCCGGTGCAGGCCACGCCCAAGGCAATCGCCGCGCCCCACGCCTTGAGCGGAATCGCGGCCTGCGGCCAATGGCTCACCGCCATCGGCAGCATCCACAGCGAGGCGCAGGACAGCGTCGCCGCCGCTGCGGCAGCGGACGGCAGGCCTGCCATGTGCCGCTTCACCAGGTTCACCCCCAGTCCGTACAGCAGCGATGCCGCGGCGCCGGCCAGCACGGCCGTGCCGATGCCCAGGCCCGAGACCTTGGCCGTCGCCAGCACCACCACGCCGGCAAAGCCGACCAGCAACGCACCCGCGCGACGCACACCAATCTTCTCGCCGAAGAACAGGAAGGCGATGAGCGCGGCGAACAGGACCGTCATCGCATTGCAGATCGCACCGATCGCCGCCGGTGCGTGCTCGGCGGCGTAGGCGAACAGCACGAACGGCAACGCCGAGTTGACCAGGCCGATCGGCGCCAGCCACAGCCAGCGCCGCGGCGGGAACTGCGCCCGCGCGCGCCACAGGAACGGCAGCAGTACCAGTGCCCCCAGCAGCAGACGCACCTCGACCAGGGCGAACGGGCCGAACGATGGCACCGCCACCCGCATGAACAGGAACGAGCACCCCCAGATGGCGCCCAGCAGGGTCAACTCCAGCGGTGTGCGCCAGTCGCGCTCGGCCGCCTGTGGGACCGCATTCATGCCCTGCCTCCGTCCATCATCCACTCCTCGGTTGGTACAACAGGATCAGACGCAGACGCCCGCCGCACAAGCGCGTAGTATCGCTGCCAGCCACAAGTATGTTTTGAGGCTGGACATGCAGCTACGCCCTTCCCTGCTCCCTGCCCTGGCCGTGTTCGCGGTCGCCGCGCGCCACCAGAACTTCGCCCAGGCTGCGCAGGAACTGCACCTGACCGCCAGCGCGGTCAGCCACCATGTCCGCCGCCTGGAAGAGGTTCTGGAAACCCGCCTGTTCCTGCGCCATGCCCGCGGCGTGCGGCTGACCGCCGAAGGCCGGCAGCTGGCCGACGCGGCCAGTGCGGCGTTCACCGATGTCGCCGCCGTCGCCCACAATCTGCATCCGGATGCGGACAGCGTGCCGCTGCGCATCACCACCCTGCGCTCGCTGTCGTACTGCTGGCTGCTGCCACGCCTGCCGCGCTTCACCCAGGCGCATCCGCACATCCGGGTGGAACTGCACACCGGCAGCGGCCTGGACCGCTACGACGACAACGGACCGGAGGTGGGCATCCGCTATGGCCTGGGCCAGTGGCCGGGGCTGCATGCGCAACACCTGATGGACGACAGCCTGTTCCCGGTCGCCTCGCCGGCGCTGCCGGGCGTGGAAGCCCTGCACGATCCGGCGCGCATCGCCGAACTGCCGCTGCTGACCGATCTCTCGCCGCAGGGCTGGCGCGACTGGTTCCGTCATGCGGGCGTACGCCCGCCCTCGCCGCTGCCGCCGATGCACACCTTCGCCGACAGCACCGATGCGATGCGGGCGGCGGTGTACGGCATGGGTGCGGTGCTGGCGCGCACCCACATCGCCCAACCCTACCTGCAGCGCTACGAGGTGGTGCGGCTGCCCGGGCCCGCCCTGAAGGCCCGCTATGCGTATTACGTGGTGCATGCCGAAGGCCAGCCGCCCAGTCCTGCCGCACGCCTGTTCATCGATTGGCTGCTGGGCCAGGCACAGGACGACCGCACACCGATCCCGGCACTGCCCGACAGTCTGCTCGGCCGCGCGCCCACGCCCGGCTGACCAGGCCCTCACCCGGTCTTTGCCCATCGCTGGCTACGCTGCGGATACCTCCACAACGACCTGCATCTGCCATGGCCCTGCTGCGAATGCGCATTACTGGAACCGAAGACGACGCCCGTGCGATCAGCGACCTGCTGCTGGGCCTGGAAGGCATCGAACATGTCGAGGAAACCGACGATCTGATGCCACACATGGACGACGATGACTCCAGTTCGGCAGGACTGTCCGATGACATCGGTCCGGGCATCCACGAACTGGAGGTGGAGGTGGGCAACGAAAGCACCGCGCAGAAGGTTCGTGACGCGGTGCAGGAGCTTGCGCTGGAGCTGGACGTGTTCGTCGAATACGAGACCGACGAAGGCTGAGCATCGCCGGGCGTGGCCCGGCGAACCCGCGCGTTACGGCGTCCGACGGCGGCGACGCAACCCCGCCCTCACACCCCATCCTGCGATCAATGCCAGTACCGCAACCGGCAGCAATGCAGCCGCCGCACGGATCAGGAAGGCGATACTGGTACTGAGGATGCTGCCAGACTCGCTCAGCGCATCGCCGATCTCGCTGCGGCCGCGCTCGCCGGAGGTGGTACCGAAGTGCAGCGTCAGCAGCTGCGTATCGATGCGGCGACGCTGCTGCGCGGCGTCCTTGCTGGCCTGCTCCACCCCCGCCTCGATCTCCGACAGGCGCGTGCTGATCGCCAGCAGATCCTCGATCTTCAGACCGCCACGGTCCTGGTAGGCGAGCAGGCGTGCGTGTTCCTTCTCCAACCGTGCCTTGGTCAACGCGGTATCGGCCACCTGCTGTGCAAGATCCTCGGCGCGGGTGGTGCGCGACTGCAGTGTGCCGCCCTCGCCCGCCAGGCCGATCAGGGGCTCCACGCCCTTCGGCGCGATGCGCACACGGACCTCGCCGCTGGGCGAATCGCCACTGCGCTGGTCCACCTGCAGCACCGCACAGTCGCCGAACTTCGCACTCTGGCAGGCCTGCGCGACCTGCTGGATGCGCGGCGCGATCGCTTCCGCGTCCAGCTGTACCTGTACGTCGTGTTCATAGGCCAGGAAGGCGCCTTCGGGCGACGCCACGGCTTCGGCTGTGGCACCACCGCCGCCGGCCGCGTGCTCCACCTTCGCGCAGGCCGCCAGGGCCAGCACGAGTGCCGGCACGGTCAATGCGCCCACCCATCCATGCCGGACCGTCACGCTGCGGCTCCGTCGTAGGAGGTCACCGACAGGCCGGCCAGATCGACCTGCGGCAGGCAGCGCACGTTGACCGCCACCATCGCCGCACCGCTGCGCGGATCCACGGCCTCGCTGTACGGTGCAGTGCCGCACTCGCGGCAATGGTGGTGGTCGATGTGGTGCCTGTTGAACTGGTAGGTGGCCACATCGGCTGGATCGGTCTGCAGCTGGAATGCCTCGCGCGGCGCAAACCACAGCAGGCTGCCGCGGCGGCGGCACATCGAGCAGTTGCAGTCGATGACGTCGCTGATCGGGGCCTCGGCCTGCACCGTGAATGCGATCCTGCCGCAATGGCAGCTTCCCTGGTATTCCATGTCCTTTTCTCCGCTGGCGGGTCCGTGTAGGTGCCAATGGTAATCCTATGGCACGGGGACAAAGCAGCCCTGGCGGCCTATGCTCGGGGTTTGACCCCGTACAGGAATGCCGATGCGCCCGCATCTTCTTGCCCTCGCCCTGGTCGCCGCCCTCGCCGGCTGCCAGCAGGCCGACGCCCCGACCGCCGGTTCCACCTCCGCCGCCAGCCAGCAGGCCGGTGACGCGGCAGCCGATGCGGCCTTTGCCGATCTGTCCAAGCGCGCCCTGGACACCTGGATGCAGTTGTCCCCGGTCAGCGCCACCCAGATCGGCGACCACCGCTACGACAGCGAGATCGACGACCTGAGTGCGGCCGGCCAGCAGAAGACTGTCGCCGCCTACAAGGCATTGCTGGGCGAGCTGGACAGGATCGACGTGGCCAAGCTGGGCCGGGAGAACCAGGTCGATGCCGCCATCCTGCGCAACCAGCTGCAGTCGGAAATCTGGAACGCCGAAGTGCTGCAGTCCGGCAAGTGGGATCCGCAGCTGTACAACGGCATCGCCGGCAGCGCGATCTACGGCCTGATGGCACGCGAGTTCGCGCCGCTGCCGGAACGGCTGAAGTCGGCCACCGCGCGCATGGAAAAGCTGCCGGCGATCTTCGCCCAGGCCCGCGAGAACCTCGATCCGGCGCGTGTGCCGAAGATCCATGCCGAGACGGTGGCCAAGCAGAACAAGGGCATTCTCAGCATCGTCGATACCTTCATCACCCCGCATATCGGCGAACTGCCGCAGGCCGACCAGCAGCGCCTGCAGGCCGCCATCGATGGCCTGAAGAAGGCCGTGGACGAGCAGCAGACCTGGCTGGACAAGACCCTCGTGCCGAACGCGAAGGGTGATTTCCGCATCGGTGCGGAGAAGTACGACCAGAAGCTCAAGTTCGCCCTCAGTTCTTCGCTGTCGCGGCAGGAGATCGGTGAGCGCGCGCGTGCCGAGCTCAAGCGCGTGCGCGAGGACATGTACGGCATCGCGCAGACGGTGCTGAAGGACAAGCCGGGCGCGCCGGAGATGCCGGCGCAGCCGACCGACGAGCAGCAGCAGAAGGCCATCGAGGCCGCGCTGGAACTGGCCTACGCCGACAAGCCGGCACGTGACAAGGTGGTCGACGACGCCAAGGCCGCGCTGGACCAGTCCACCGCGTTCGTGCGCGAGCACGACCTGATGACGCTGCCGGATGCGCCGGTGGACATCATCCTGATGCCGGAATTCCAGCGTGGCGTGGCCGTGGCCTACTGCGATTCGCCGGGCCCGCTGGACAAGAACCTGAAGACCTTCTACGCGGTGTCGCCGATTCCCGACGACTGGAACGACAAGCAGGTCGATTCCTTCCTGCGTGAGTACAACTCGCGCATGATCCACCTGCTGAGCATCCATGAGGGCACGCCGGGCCATTACCTGGAAGGCTGGCATTCGGCCAAGTTCCCCTCGACCCTGCGCGCGGTACTGCGTTCGGGCCTGTTCGCCGAAGGCTGGGCGGTCTACACCGAGCGCATGATGCAGGAGCAGGGCTACCTCGACAACGATCCGCTGTTCCACCTGGTGCAGCTGAAGTTCTACCTGCGCACGATCTCCAACGCCATCCTCGACCAGGGCGTGCACGTGGACAACTGGGATCGCGAGAAGGCGATGCACCTGATGACCCACGACGCGTTCCAGCAGGAGAGCGAAGCGGCCGGCAAGTGGGTGCGCGCGCAGCTGACCTCGGCGCAGCTGCCGACCTACTTCGTGGGCGCGCAGGAGCACTTCGACACCCGCAAGGCGATGCAGGACAAGCTGGGCGACACGTTCAACCTGAAGGCCTACCACGACCAGATGCTGTCCTACGGCGCACCGCCGGTGCGCTTCGCCCGCCAGCTGATGCTGGATCAGCCGATCGAGTAAGCGGCTGCGCTGGATGTGGATGATGAACGGCCCGGGCAACCGGGCCGTTCTTCTTTGCGCCGCATCCACGCCCTGCGCGGAACGGCCGCAGCCGAAACGGCTACTGGTCGGCCGCCACGAACCCGCCGGTCTGCCGTGCCCACAGCCGCGCATACAGGCCGCCGGCCGCGATCAGCTCGGCATGGCTGCCGGTTTCCACGATCCGGCCCTGGTCCATGACCACCAGACGGTCCATGCGCGCGATGGTCGACAGCCGATGCGCGATCGCGATCACCGTCTTGCCTCCCATCAATTCGTCCAGGCTGTCCTGGATCGCGGCTTCCACTTCCGAATCCAGCGCCGACGTCGCCTCGTCCAGCACCAGGATCGGCGCGTCCTTCAGCAGCACGCGGGCAATGGCGATTCGCTGGCGCTGGCCGCCGGACAGCTTCACCCCACGCTCGCCGACATGTGCGTCGTAGCCACGGCGCCCCTGCCCGTCCACCAGCGTGTCGATGAACGCTTCCGCACGCGCCTTGGCGACCGCAGCACGCAACTGATCATCGGTGGCATCCGGGCGCCCGTACAGCAGGTTGTCGCGGATCGAGCGGTGCAGCAGCGAGGTGTCCTGGGTCACCACGCCGATCTGTTGGCGCAGGCTCTCCTGTGTGACATGCGCGATGTCCTGGCCGTCGATCAGGATGCGGCCGCTTTCCAGGTCATACAGCCGCAGCAGCACATTGACCAGGGTCGACTTGCCGGCACCGGAGGGCCCGACCAGGCCGATCTTCTCGCCCGGCTTCACCACCAGGTCAAGGCCGGCGATCACGCCGCCCTTCTTGCCGTAGTGGAAATGGACATCCTGGAAGTGCACGCCGCCCTGGGTGACCTGCAGCGGCACGGCGTCCTCACGGTCCTGCACGGTCAGCGGCTGGGCGATGGTGGTGATGCCGTCCTGCACCGTACCGATGTCCTCGAAGATGCCGTTGATGGTCCACATGATCCAGCCCGACATGTTGTGGATGCGGATGACCAGGCCCGTCGCCAAGGTGATCGCGCCGACGGTGATGTGGCCACCGTTCCACAGCCACAGTGCCAGGCCACAGGTCCCGGCGATCAGGAAGCCGTTGACGATGGCGATGGCCAGGTCCATGCCGGTCGTCACCCGGGTCTGCGCGCGGTGCTTGACCGCCAGCTCCTGGATCGACTCGGCCACGTAGGCCTGCTCGCGGCCGCCATGGGCGAACAGCTTCAGCGTAGGAATGTTGGTGTAGCCATCGACGATGCGACCCATCGCCTTGGAGCGTGCTTCCGAGGCGATCCATGCCCGCTCCTTCGCGCGCGGCACGAAGTAGACCATGATCACTGCATAGGCAATCAGCCACAGCAGCAACGGCATCATCAATCGCCAGTCGGCCTGTGCGAACAGATACAGCGCGGTGCCGGTATAGACCACGATGTACCAGAGCGAGTCGACCATCTGCACAGCGGATTCGCGCAGCGACGTGCCGGTCTGCATCACCCGGTTGGCGACGCTGCCTGCGAAGTCGTTCTGGAAGAAGCTCAGGCTCTGACGTACCACGTAGTTGTGCATCAACCAGCGCGAACGATTGCTCAGGCCTGGCACGATGGCCTGGTTGACCAGCAGGTTGTGCAGGCCGACCAGCACCGGGCGCGCGATCACGGTGATGAACAGCATCCAGCCCAGCTCATTGGCGTGACGTTTGAAAAAGCCGGCGCCGGGCTGCTCGGCGACCATGTCGACGATGCGGCCCAGGTAATCGAACATCGCCACTTCTACCAGCGCCAGCAGCAGGCCAGCGATCAGCGTGGCCAAGAGCACCGGCCACACCGGCCGGAGGTAGTGCAGGTAGAACGGCAGCACCCTGCGCGGCGGCATGCGCCCGTCCACGGGCGGGAACACCGGAATCATGGATTCAAACCAACGGAACATCGCATTCCCTCGCCTCTTGCAACCGACGGAGTATCCCATGCCGGATGTGTACGCCAACCGACGATGCGCGGTGCCGGTAGCGCCGGCCCGTGTCCGCCGGGCATGGCCCGGCGCTACCGATCATGCGGCGTCAGTTGACCGGGGTGAACAGCAGGTCCTGGAAGTCGAAGCTGAAATCGGTCAGGTCGGAGATCGGCTGCATGCGCACCTCGCGCACCTTGCCATCCGGGTCGAGACTGATGTTCACGAAGGCATCGGCATTGAGCGAACGGTCGTCCCAGCGCACGATGAAGGTGTCGTGCTGCCAGTGCTCCAGCCGGCCGCTCAGCTGCGCGGTCTTCATGAAGCGCAGGCGCAGCCCCTTGCCTTCCGTGCTGATCTGCATGTCGCCATACCAGCGGTCGCGGAAGGTGCCGGTGTAACCGGCCAGCGGCAGCGAGGGAGTGCTGCCCCTGACACGCGCTGCCTGGTGCTTGGCCCAGGCCTCATCGGCCTTGTCCTGGCCCTTGGCCACGGCCTTGGCATAGGCGTCCACCCAGTCGTGCTTCTCCGCACCCAGATAGGCATCGAGCACGCTCAGCGTGATCGCGTTGAACGCAGCGCCCACTTCCTGGTTGGTCAGCACCACGACCCCCAGCTTCTCGCCCGGCACCAGCGTCAGCCGCGAGACCATGCCCGGCCAGCCACCGGTGTGCCAGACCAGCTTCTGCCCGCGGTAATCGCTCAGGCTCCAGCCTTCGCCGTAACCGGCGAAGTTCGGCCGCGCCGGTGCCAGCTCCGGCACGCTCGGCGCCGGAATCGACTGCGGCGTGATCATGCGCCACATCTGCTGCTGGCTCTTCGCGGTGAACAGCGGGCTGCCATCGGCCAGCGCGCCCTCGGCCAGCTGCACCTGCATCCAGCGCGCCATGTCGTGCGCGCTGGAATAGATGCCGCCGGCCCCGGCATTGTTCGACCAGGTCAGCGGTGCGACGGTGCGCAGATCCTTGAAATCGTACTTGGCGTGTCCGACGGCCGCCTTGTCGCCGGGCCGCAGGTGGTCGGCGTTGTAGCGCGTGCCCGCCATGCCCACCTTGTCGAAGATGCGGGTCTGCAGGAACTGCTGGTAGCTCATGCCGGAAACGTGCTCGATCACCTGCTGGGCGACGGCGTACAGGATGTTGTCGTAGGCATAGCTCTCGCGGAATCCCCCTTTCAACGGCACCTTGCCCAGCCGCTCCACCACTTCGGCATTGCTGTAGGCGGTGGCCGGCCAGAACAGCAGGTCGCCCGCGCCCAGGCTGAGGCCGCTGCGATGCGAGAGCAGGTCACGGATCGTCATCTGCCCGGTCACGAACGGATCGGACATGCGGAACGACGGCAGGTGGTCAATCACCTTGTCGTCCATCTTCAGCTTGCCGTCCTCGGCCAGCAGGTTCAGCGAGGTGGCGGTGAACGCTTTGGTATTGGAGGCAATCGCGAACAGGGTATCGGCCTGCACAGGATCCGGCCTGCCCTGCTCACGCACGCCCCAGCCGCGTTCCAGCACCACCTTGCCGTCCTTGACCACGGCAACGGCGATGCCCGGCACGTCGAACTGCGCACGCACGCGCTCGACGGTCGCATCCAGATCCTGCAGCTGCGGGGGCGTTGCAGCATTCGCCATGGTCGTGCAGGCCAGCAGCACGGCTCCTCCAATCCAGGTATTCATCCAGAACCATCTCCGAGCAGGGGTCGCGGCCATGTGCAGGCCATCACCGGGGTTTCGCGGGATGGTAACGGTCGCCGGCGCATCGTGCCCTGTGCCATAGGAGGGGTGCCATGGACGAGAACGGCCGATCAAGCAGTGGATCCACCATCATTCCGTGCCTGCGCTACCGCGACGCGCTGGCGGCGATCGACTGGCTGCAGCGCGCGTTCGGCTTCCAGGCGCAGGCGGTGTACGCCGATGGCGACGTGGTGTTCCACGCGCAGCTGGTGTTCGGGCACGGCATGATCATGCTGGGTTCGACCAGCAACGACAGCGCGTGGTCGAAGCTGGCGGTGATGCCTGACGAAACAGGGGACCGCCAGACCCAGAGCGCCTGCGTGATCGTCAGCGACGCCGACGCGCACTATGCGCGGGCCAAGGCGGCCGGCGCGCGCATCGTGATCGACATTGCTGACCAGGCGTATGGCGGCCGTGGCTACGCCTGTGCCGATCCGGAAGGCTACGTGTGGTGGTTCGGCAGCTACGATCCCTGGCGCGCGGACCACCGCCAGTGACCGCGCCGGCACCCGCCCCCATCCGCTGCGGCATCGGCGGCTGGATGTTTCCGGAATGGCGCGGCGGCATGTTCTATCCGCCCGGCCTGCCGCAGCGGGAGGAACTGGCGCACGCCAGCCGTGCCCTGCGCTGCATCGAGATCAACGGCACCTTCTATCGCACGCCGACCCCGGCCCAGTGTGCGCAGTGGGCGTCGCAGACTCCGGCCGGCTTCCGCTTCTCCCTGAAGGCACCCCGCTATCTGGTGCAGCGTCGCGACCTGTCCGGCACCGTGGAGGCCGCCGCGCCGTTCCTGCAGGCAGCGATCGCCCTGGGCGACCGCCTCGGGCCGCTGCTGTGGCAGTTCGATCCCCGCCACCCTGCCGATGCCGGGGCACTGGACGCGCTGATGGCCCAGCTGCCGAAGCAGCTCGATGGCGTGGCGCTGCAGCACGCTGTTGAAATCCGCAATCCGCAGGTGCACAGCGCATCCCTGGTCACTGCCGCGCGCAGGCACGGGGTGGCGCTGGTCATCGAAGACAGCGACGAAGCCCCGCTGCACGGCGACGTCACCGCCAGCTTCGTCTACGCGCGCATCAAGCGCAGCCAGGCCCGTCTGCTGCAGGGGCTGCCTGCCGCCACGCAGCAGCGCTGGGCCGAACGCGCCCGGCGCTGGGCCGTCGGCGAGCCGGTCGACGACCTGCCATGCCTTGCCGGATCCGCCCCATCGACGCCACGAGAGGTGTACCTGCTCTGCATCGGTGCCGGCAAGGCACGCAATCCGGCCGCGGCGATGGCCCTGCAGCGGCGGCTGGACGACCTGCTCGGGTCTCAGGGGCGGTAAACGCGGCCAGGATCGAGCTGCCGACGCCCAGCGGTCACCGCCTTGCCGCACAATAGGCGGATGAGCACGCCCGACACCCGCAAAGCACTTTGGCAGATCCACTTCTGTGTCCTGTTGTGGGGCGTCACGGCCATCCTGGGCAAGCTGATCACCTTGCCGGCGCTGCCGCTGGTGTGGTGGCGCATGCTGCTGGTGACGGCGATGCTGGCACTGCTGCCACGGGTGTGGCGCGGCCTGCGCACGCTGCCGTTGCGGGTGGTGGCCGGATACGCCGGCATCGGTGCGCTGGTTGCCCTGCACTGGCTGACGTTCTACGGTGCGGTGAAACTGGCCAATGCCTCGGTGGCGGCGACCTGCATCGCGCTGGCGCCGGTGTTCACCTCGATCATCGAGCCGTGGGTGGCCAAGCGTCCGTTCCAGCTGCGCGAACTGGCCTTCGGATTGGCAGTTCTGCCGGGCGTGGCGCTGGTGGTGGGGGGCGTGCCGGATGGCATGCGGCTGGGGGTTCTGGTTGGCGCGCTGTCTGCACTGCTGGTGGCGGTGTTCGGCTCGCTCAACAAGCGCATGGTCAGCCACGCCGATCCGTTGACGGTGACTGCGCTTGAACTGGGGGCCGGCACCCTGACGCTGACCCTGCTTGCGCCGCTGATGCCCTACCTGCTGCCGGCCCTGGCCAGCCCGCTGTGGGTGGTGCCGGACCTGCACGACGGCATCCTGCTGCTGGTACTGGCGGGCATCTGCACCCTGCTGCCGTTCGCCCTCGCCCTGGTCGCGCTGCGCCACCTCAGCGCCTACACCGTGCAGCTGGTGACCAACCTGGAACCGGTGTATGCGGTGCTGCTGGCGGTACTGCTGCTGCGCGAGCAGCACGAAGTCACTCCCTGGTTCTACCTGGGCGTGGCGATCATCGTCGGTGCGGTCTTCCTGCATCCGCTGCTGAACCGCCGCAAGCCGTTGCAGCATCCGGAAATCCTCGGCACCGCGGAGGCCCGCAACGTCGCCGATTGAGCGGGCACGTCACCGCCGCGGCCAGTGCCATGCCGGCGCGTCCAGCAGGCCTTGCCCGCTCAGCAGCGTGCGGCCGTGTTCCTTGTGCAGATGCACGGAATGGCATGCGGGCGCCTGCTCCAGAGCGGCGATCAGGCGGCTGGCGTGCGACACCACCCACACCTGGCTGCGTGAACTGGCCGCCACGATCAGCCGCGCCAACGCAGGCAGCAGGTCAGGATGCAGGCTGGTTTCCGGTTCGTTGAGCACCATCAGCGGCGGCGGCCGCGGCGTATGCAGGGCAGCAGCCAGCAGCAGGAAACGCAGCGTGCCGTCGGACAGTTCGGCCATCGACAGCGGCCGCAGCAGGCCGGGCTGGTGGAACCGCAGCACCATCCGTCCATCCAGCACCTCGAATCCCACCGAAGCCCCGGGAAAGGCATCGTCCACCGTGCGAGCCAGCGCGACCGGGTCACCGTTTTCCAGGATGGTCACCCACGCTGCGGCCAGATCGCGGCCATCGTGGTGCAGCACCGGGGTACGCGTGGCCATCGCCGGCTGCCGTGCCGGGGCATCGGCATCGCTGCGGAAGTGATCGTAGAAGCGCCAGCGCCGGATGTACTCGCGCAGGGCGAAGGTCTCCGGCATGCGCTGCGGATCAGCTACCTGGGTGAACAGGCTGTCGAACAGCGACAACCGGTCGTCCAGCACATCCCAGCCACGTGCATGGCGCTGCCGCACCATCCCGCCCCGGCGATCCACCAGCTGACTGGCTGTGCGCAGGAAGGGACCGGCCCAGATTGCTTCGACCTTGATCTGCGGGTCCAGGGCGAATGCCGACAGGCTGGGCGGCGGGTAACCGAGGTCGATGGCGTAGCCGTAGTCATCGGTGGCGAAACCCAGTCTGAGGCCTACCGGCTCCTGTCGCGGCCCTCCCTGCAGCGGAATCTCGCCTGCAGCTACCCGGCGGTCGATCCTGCCGGGCCCTGCCCACAGCGCCGAGCCCAGCCCACCCTCGCGCGCCAGCGCTGAGGCCACCCCGCCCTGGGCGGTTTCAGCCAGCAGGCGCAGCGCCCGATACAGGCTGGACTTGCCGCTGCCGTTGTCGCCGGTGATCACGTTCAGCTGCTGCAACGGCAGCACCAGCGTATGCAGCGAGCGATAATTGGCGACGGCCAGGGTCTGCAGCATGGTGGTCATCCTTGGAAACAAGGCAACCATGGTGACCCGGAGCATTCGCACCCGCTGCGACCCGGCGCCATGCAGCGATGGGGCCGCCGGTTGCGGGCGGCCGGCTCAGTCCGCGAACTCCACGCGGTTGCGTCCGTTGCCCTTGGCCCGGTACAGCGCCGCGTCGGCACGGGCCAGGGTCTGGTCGACACTGTCGCCGGCGCGATGCATGGCCACGCCGATGCTGACCGTAACCGGAAAGCCGAGCGGCAGGTTGCCCACGGCCATACGCAGGAACTCGCACTGCACGCCTGCCGCGTGGAGATCCGTGTCCGGCATCACCGCCACGAATTCCTCGCCGCCATACCGCGCCGCCGTTCCGCCGCCGGCGAAATGCGCGCGCAGCAATGCCCCCAGTTCGGCCAGCACACGGTCACCGGTCGCATGCCCGTGGAAATCATTGATGCTCTTGAAGTGGTCGATGTCCAGCAATGCCACGCAAACCTGTCGTGGCTGGCCATCGGCATCGGCGAGGGACTCTTCCAGCGCGACCGCCATCGCCCGCCGGTTCGGAAGCCCGGTCAGTGCATCGGTACGGCTCTGTTCGGCCAGATCCGCGTTCTGTGCCAGCAGCACATCGTGATACTCGGACAACAGGCGTTCGTAGTCATCGCGTTCCAGCATGTGCTTCTGGATGTCCAGTGCAAAGCGGCGCAGCTCCATCACCAGCATCACCTGCCGTGACAGCGCACTGAGTGCCTCGGCCTTGGCCCGTTCCAGATGCTGCGGGCGCGCATCGAACACGCACAGCGTCCCCAGCGGCAGTCCGTCGGAGCTGATCAGCGGCGCGCCGGCGTAGAAGCGGATGTGCGGATCGCCCACCACCACCGGATTGTCATGGAAGCGCACGTCCTGCAGTGCGTCCTCGACCACCATCACCTCCTGCGGCTGCAGGATCGCATGGCCGCACATCGATTCACTGCGCAGGTTCTCGGTGGCATCGATGCCCTGGATCGACTTGAACCATTGCCGTTCAACGTCGATCAGCGTGACGGCCGCCATCGACGTGCCGCAGACCGCCTTGGCGATCACCACCAGATCGTCGAACGATCTCTCGCGTTCCGAATCAAGGATGCGGTAGCGGTACAGCGCTTCCAGGCGAAGCGCTTCATTGGCGGGCTTGTCGGGCTTGATCATGCAGCGTCATGTTCCGGCAGGTCTCGGCGGAGTCTATCCGATGCGCGGCCGGGCCGACGTCCGACCGCTGTCGTTCACCAGTCCTGCTGCTGCGGCAGCAGGCCGTGCAGTTCCTGCTCGGTCAGGTTGCGCCACTGGCCCGGCTTCAGCGCACCGATCTTGATGTTGTCGATGCGGACGCGGCGCAGCTGGGTGACGCGGTAACCGAACTCCGCCGCCATCAGGCGGATCTGCCGGTTCAGGCCCTGCTCCAGGGTGATGCGGAACCCGAATTTGGCGATGCGCGAGGTGCGGCAAGGCAGGGTCATCTGATTGTGGATGCGCACACCACGGGCCATGCCGCGCAGGAACTCGTCGGTGACCGGCTTGTTCACCGCCACCAGATACTCCTTCTGGTGGCCATTCTCGGCACGCAGGATCTGGTTGACGATGTCGCCATTGCTGGTCATCAGGATCAGTCCTTCCGACTCCTTGTCCAGGCGGCCGATCGGGAAGATGCGCTGCTCGTGGCCGACGAAGTCGACGATGTTGCCCTTCACCGAGCTTTCGGTGGTGCAGGTGACGCCGACCGGCTTGTTCAGCGCGATGTAGACGTGGCGGCGCGCCCCCGGCTTGCGTGCGGTACGGGCACGCAGCGGCTGGCCGTCGACCAGCACCTGGTCGCCCTCGCCGACCACGGCACCGGTGCCGGCCGGATGGCCGTTGACGGTGACCCGGCGGGCGGCGATCAGGCGGTCGGCCTCGCGACGGGAGCAGAAGCCGGTATCGGCGATATGTTTGTTGAGTCGGGTGGTCATCGCCCTATTATCCGGCATCGCCGCCCTGTCAGGTTCATGCCGGTGCGGGTGGATCCAGTTCTTCGCCGTCGAACACCCGGTTGCGGCCCGCGCGCTTGGCCACGTACATGGCATGGTCGGCCCGCCGCAGCAGCGCGGCCAGGTCGTCCTCGCCCGGCCGCCACTGGGCCAGGCCGATGCTGGCGGTCACCTCCAGCCCCGGCACCTGCAGGGCCTGGCAGGCCTCGGTGATGCGCTGGCGCAGGCGATCCAGCCGCGCCGCCGCCGCCTCGCGCGGCATGCCCGGCATCAGCAGCAGGAACTCCTCGCCGCCCATCCGCACCACCTGGTCCTGGCTGCGCACGGCGGCCCGCAGCGCACGGGCCACGGCGACCAGTACCTGGTCACCCACCTCATGCCCGTGGCGGTCGTTGATGTCCTTGAACAGATCAATGTCGAGGAAGCCGATCACCATCGGGCCACGCTCACGATCCCCCCGTTCCAGATGATGGCCGAGCTGCCGCAGACCGGCGCGGCGGTTGGGCAGCCCGGTCAGGCCGTCGGTCTCGGCCAGCTGGCGCATCTCGTCACGCTGCTGGCGCAGGCGTCCCAGCCGCAGGTTCAGGGCGTAGGCCGCCATCATCAGCAGCCAGGTGATCGCCAGCTGCAGCGCCTCCACCCGGTACTCCAGCAGCCACTCCGCAGCGCAGGCGTCGGCGCCGATCAGCACCAGCATCGGCGCCAGCGCCGCCAATCCAGCCAGTGCCCAGCGGTCGCCACGCCACCGCGCCCCTATCCCCATCAGCAGGGAGACGCCGCAGCCGGCCAGGTAGGTCACCTGCAGCCCCTGCGCGACCCATCCGAGCTGATCCCAGCGCAGCCACGGCACCAGCGCGGCTACGCCCAGCAGGGCGCACAGGACCATCTGCTGGAGCAGGCGTGACTTCGGCCACAACCGGTCGCCACCGTTCAGCCACCACAGGGCCGGCAGCACCAGTGCCTGGCTTGCTGCCGTCAGCGCCAGCAGCCACCAGGCGCCACGCGTGCCGACCGGCAGCCACGGCTCCGGATAGCCGCTGAGGCCCCCGAGGATGGCCTGCCACAGCACCAGCACGCCGGTACCCGCGATGTACACCAGGAAGCTGCGATCACGGGTGGTCAGATAGGCCATCAGCGCCGACAGCGCCAAGGCCAGCGCCACCGCGATGCAGGCCGCGCGGACCAGCAGCCGCGCAGTGTCGTTCTGCTGCACCGGGCTGGGTGCGCCGAGCCGCAGCGTCGGTACCCAACGATCCTTCAGCGGCGTCTGCCACGAGACCAGGAATGGCTCGTGACTGCCGGCCGGCGGCACGGCAACCAGGCCCACGCCGGCACGGAAACGCGAGTCGCGGGTACGCGCGTCATGCATGTCCCCGCAGATCTCGCGGTCGCCGTGCCGTACCTGGACCTCGCCCGCGAACACATTGAACACATCCAGCGCCTGGGGTTCGCCCGACCAGCCCGCCGGCGGCGCCGGCACCCGCACCTGCTGGCGTGGCCCGGCCAGCATCTGCGCAGTACAGGCGCGATGGGGCGTAGGCTCGGCGGTGGCAACGCCCACCAGCAGGTAGTCGCGACCGTGCATCGCCGCACCGGCCTGCGCAGGCCACGGCATTGCCAACCACACCAGCAGCACGACCAGCACCACCCCAGTTCCGTACTGCCACTGCCTGACGACCACGCCACATCCTGTTCTGCTTACGCCCGCGCCCACTGCGCGTCGCCCCTGGCGTGCATTATCGCAGCCGTCCGTGGCATGCAGGTGTAGACAATCGTCGCGGACCAGCGTTCAGCCTGCGGCCGGCGGGCCCTTCACCGCCTTCAGCCTGACCGGCCTCAGGTCGGTCAGGGTCATCCGCTCCAGCGGCTGCGGCCGCTCGATCGCATAGCCCTGCAGCCCCTGCACGCCCAGCCGGGTCAGCGCCCCCGCCACCTCGCTGCTCTCCACCCACTCGGCCACGACCTCCATCTGCAGTTCGCGGCCCAGTTCGGTGATCGCGCGCACGGTCGCATGGCTGACCGGATCGACATCCATGTCGCGCACGAATGCGCCGTCGATCTTCAGCATGTCGGCCGGCAGCTGGCGCAGGTACCCGAACGAGGACAGACCCGAGCCGAAATCGTCCAGCGCCAGCCGGCAGCCACGCGCCTTCACCGCATCGATGAACGCCCGCGCCTGGCTCAGATTGCTGATCGCGGCCGTCTCGGTGATCTCGAAGCAGAGCTTGGACGCCAGTACGCGGTTGCGCTCCAGCAGATCGCAGACGAAAGCCAGGAAGCTGGGTTCGGCGATCGACTGTGCAGACACGTTGACGTTGCACAGGCCGAGCTGGCGCACATGCGCCGGGCACACCTGCAGGTGCCGGAACAGCAGGCCGAGCACATGCCGGTCCAGTGTCACCGCCATGCCGTAGCGCTCCACCGCCGGCATGAACTGGCCGGGCAGATGCAGCGTACCGTCGCTGTCGCGCATGCGTACCAGCACCTCGTAGTGCAGATAGCCCGGGTCACCCACCCGGGCGATGCGCTGCGCGTACAGCAGCATGCGGTTCTCGGCCATCGCCCGGCTCACGCCCTGCAGGCGCTCGGCCTCCAGCCGCCGTTCGTCCAGCGCCATGCGGTCCTCGTTGAAACAGTGCACGCGGTTGCGACCGGCCTGCTTGGCTGCGTAACAGGCACTGTCGGCTGCGCTCATCAGCCAGTTGACATCGGGTGCCTCCTGGCTGACCTCGACCACGCCGATGCTGCAACTCAGCTGCAGGCTGCCTTCGCTGATCGGGAACGTGGCCTGGCCAAGATTGCGGATCACCCGCTGCAGCACGCGCTTGGCCTCATCCTGGCCCGCATGGGCGAGGAACACCGCGAATTCGTCGGCGCCCAACCGGCCAACCCAGTCGCCCTCGCGCACGGCGGCGACCAGATAGTCGGCGAAACCGCGCAGCATCTGGTCGCCAGCGGCATGGCCGAAGCTGTCATTGACCAGCTTGAAATGGTCCAGGTTGATGTAGCACAACGCATGCGTGCCCCCCTCGCTGCGCACCTGCAGCAGTGCACGCTCGAGCAGGCGCTCGATCTCGCGCCGGTTGATAAGGCCCGTCAGCGGATCGTGGCTGGCGTGGTGTTCGATCTCGCGGGCCAGCGCATGGTTCTGGCTGACATCCTCGACAATCGCGAACACCGACAGCCCGCCACCGGTGTTGCGCACGCCGGTACCGCTCCAGCGCCCCCATACCAGGCTGCCGTCGCGACGGCGGAAGCGCAGCTCGCTCGGCCGCAGCTGCCGCTCCCAGTCGATCCGGCCAACACCGTCGATGACCAGCTCTCCTTCCATCAGCAGGTCACCCAGCGACATCTGCAACAGCGCGTCACGGCGATGGTCGAGGATGTCCGCCATCGCCTGGTTGGCTTCCAGCACCCGGCCGCCGGCATCAAGCTTCAGCATGCCGACATTGGCCTGGTAGAAGGCTGCGCGGAAGCGGCTTTCATGCTCCGTCAGATCCTTGCCGACCCGTCGCGCCAGGGCGACGGCCATCAGGCTGATCGCCAGCACCGACAGGCCGCCGACAACCAGGGTCGCCATCCTTACAGCGGCAGCCATCCGCAGCAGCGCCTGCGAAAACGCCTGCGCCTGCACCTGCAGCCGCCGGTCGAGATCACGGAGCTGCTGCAGGTACCGGTCGCGCGCGGCGACCGGCAGTGGACCGTCGGCATGACGATGCTGCAGTTCATCGACCAGCCGGTGCACGGCCATCAGGTCGCCGTCGGTCGCCCGCCAGAGGGCGGTCGCTTCACGGAAGGCGCCGAGGTCACGGGCGTGACGGAATGAAAAGATCAGCCGCGGCACATCGGCACGCGCGTTGCCGCCCTGCAGGAAGCCCTGTCGGGCACGCTCGATATCCGGTCTCGGCTGCTCCAGCGCCAGGCGTCCCTGCAGGTCCCCCATCGGCACGCGCAGGGCCTGGCGGGCGTCTTCCAGATCGCGGGCATCCCCCCGCGCCAGGTAGCGGCTGAGAGCGGCCGTGGCGTCCTGCTGGCCACGCGACCAGTAGCCCTGGCCGGCGATCCACGCCGTCGAAGCCGCCTGCAGTTCCTGGATCAGCGCCGACAATGCGACCAGCCCGATCGCCATGCCCGTCAACAGCGCAAACCTCAGCCCCAGCCCACGGGACATGGGTACCCGGCGGCTGTGAATGTCCGTGCCACTCCTACCCATCCCGGATCCCCCCGAATGTGCTGCGGTGACAACCTCCCTTCGAACCGGCCCAGCCTATGACCCTGAATGTGTGGGCGGTGCGAAACCGGGGTCCACAAACGAGCAACGCCAGCCCGGGGGCTGGCGTTGTCGATCACGGCAGGTCTGGCTCAGTAGCTGCGCGGGCCGCGCGGCTTGAAGCCATCACGACGCGGCGGACGGCCGTCACGGTCGCCACCCGGACCACCCGGGCCACCTGGGCCGCCACGACGCGGGCCACCCGGGCCACCCGGACCCCGCTTGTCGAAGCGCGGCTTGAACGGACGCGGTGCCGGATTGATCTCTTCACCGGCAGCCAGCGGACGCATCTGCAGCTGCTGGCCGGACACCCACACCTTCTGCAGGTGGGTCAGCACGTCCTGCGGCATCTGCGCCGGCAGGTCCAGCAGCGAGAAGTCGTCGTGGATGTCGATGCGGCCAATGTAACGGCTTTCCAGGCCGGCTTCGTTGGCGATGGCGCCGACGATGTTCGCCGGCTTCACGCCATGCTGGTGACCGACCGAGATGCGGTAGGTCTCCATGCCCTGCTCCGGCGCACCGCGCGGCGGAACTTCACGGCGCGGACGCTGCTCGAAACCCCCTTCGGCGTCGTCACGGCGGGGACCACGCTCGAAGCGCGGGCCACGTTCGTTGCGGTCGAAGCGATCACCACGCTCCGGACGGTCGCCCCGGTCGAAGCGCTCGCGCGGCGCACGCTCTTCCCGTGGGGCACGCACCGGCGGCTGCAGCAGGAACGGGGTGTCGCCCTGCAGCATCTTCGCCAGCGCGGCAGCAATTTCGATGGCCGGCACGTTCTGCTCGTTCTCGAAGCGCTCCAGCAGCTGGCGGTAGAAGTCCAGGCCGCCGGCGCCGAGCGTTTCGCTGATGCGCGAGGTGAACTTGTTGATGCGGGTATCGTTGACCGCTTCCACGCTCGGCAGCTGCATCTCTTCGATCGGCTGGCGGGTGGCGCGCTCGATCTGGCGCAGCATGCCCTTCTCGCGCGGGGTCGCGAACAGGATCGCCTCGCCGCTGCGGCCGGCACGACCGGTACGGCCGATGCGGTGCACGTAGCTTTCGGTGTCGTACGGAATGTCGTAGTTCAGCACGTGGCTGATGCGCTCGACGTCCAGGCCGCGGGCGGCAACGTCGGTGGCCACCAGGATGTCCAGCTTGCCTTCCTTCAGCATGGCGATGGTGCGCTCACGCTGGGCCTGCTGCATGTCGCCATTGATGGCGGCAGCGGCCAGGCCCCGGGCCTGCAGCTTGCTGGCCAGTTCTTCGGTACCGGCCTTGGTACGCGCGAAGATGATCATCGCGTCGAACGGCTCGACTTCCAGGATGCGGGTCAGCGCGTCCAGCTTGTGCATGCCGCTCACCCACCAGTAGCGCTGGCGGATGTTGGCCGAGGTGGTGGTCTTGGCCGCGATGGTGACCTCGACCGGGTCCTGCAGGTAGGTCTGCGCGATGCGGCGGATCTGCGGCGGCATGGTGGCCGAGAACAGGGCCACCTGGCGCTGCTCCGGCAGCTTCTTCAGCACGGCTTCGACGTCGTCGATGAAGCCCATGCGCAGCATTTCATCGGCTTCGTCCAGCACCAGGGTCTTCAGCTCGGACAGGTCCAGGGTGCTGCGGTCCAGATGGTCGATCACGCGGCCGGGGGTACCGACCACGATGTGCACGCCGCGGCGCAGGGCCGACAGCTGCTGGCCATACGGCTGGCCGCCGTACACCGGCAGCACGCGGAAGCCCGGGATCTTCGACGAATAGGACTGGAACGCTTCGGCGACCTGGATGGCCAGTTCGCGGGTCGGCGCAAGGACCAGCGCCTGGGGCTTGATCTGCTGCAGGTCGATGTTGGACAGTACGGGCAGTGCGAAAGCGGCGGTCTTGCCGGTACCGGTCTGCGCCTGGCCCAGCACGTCGCGACCTTCCAGCATCGCCGGGATGGTGGCGGCCTGGATCGGCGACGGGGTTTCGTAGCCGATGGCGGTGACCGCCTGCATCACGGGCTCGGACAGGCCGAGCTGCGCGAACTGCAGCGGCGCTTGGGAATCTTGGGACATGGGGAACTCCGAAGGCACTGCCGTCTTCCTGGCAGTGCGATAAAAAAGGTGATGGTCCGCGCTTTGGGCGCCCTTCTTATCGCGTGCCCTGGCGCTGCTCGGTCGGAGGAGATTTCACTCGCTCAGAGCGGAATGATACCGCATTGATCCTGAACGAGGCGTACAGTTTTTCCCTTCGCGTGCCGTCAGGCCCCGTGCTGGCGCACAATACGCGCCCTCTTCCCGGCCCGGCCGCTGGCCTGCGCCCCTTCCCAGGAACCCCCGCTCCATGCAGATTCTCGAATTCGACCTCGACGGTGACTACGTCGAACTCAAGCAGCTGCTCAAGCTGGCCGACCTGGTCACCAGTGGCGGCGAGGCCAAGATGGTCATCAGCGAGGGCCAGGTACGGGTCGACGGCGAAGTTGAACTGCGCAAGGCCTGCAAGATCCGCGCAGGCCAGGTGGTCGAATTCGCCGACAGCCAGATCCGGGTGCTGGCGGCCGGCTGATCTGACCCTGTTCAGGCCACGCGCTGGGTCAGGTGCGAGGCGATCAGCTGCCTGAACGGCGCCACGCCCTGGGCGACGCGCAGGCCCGCTGCACGCAGCAGCCGCGCCGGGCGCCGATCATCGGTGTACAGGCTGGCGATCGCATTGGTCGCCTCGTACAGCGGTCGCGCCGCCATCCGATGGCCACGCTGGTAGCTGGCCAGCATGCCGGCCGCAGCGATGTCTGCGCCGCGGCGCTGCTGGCCGGCGATGCCCCGCGCCAGGCGCTGGGCACTGGCCAGGCCCAGGTTGAAGCCATGGGCGGTGACCGGGTGCATGCCCACCGCGGCATCGCCGATCAGCGCCGAGCGCTCGCCTGCGAAATGGTGTGCATAGACACCCACCAACGGATAGGCCTGCGGCGTGGCGACCGGCTGCATGCCCCCCAGCCGATGCTCGAAGAAGCCGCTGATGGCCTCACCGAAGGCCACCTCATCCATCGCCAGCAGATCCTCGATCCGACGCGGGGGCAGCGTGATCACCGCAGATGCCTGGCCTTCATTGAGCGGCAGCAGCGCCATCGTACGACCATAGCCGAACCATTCCCACGCGGTGTGGTGATGGTCGCGTTCGACGTGCATGCGGCACACCAGCATCGACTTGCCGAAGTCGCGCATCTGCGCACCGATTCCGAGCATGCGCCGGGTTGCGGAGAAGCGGCTGTCCGCGGCCACCAGCAACCGCGCATGCAGCCTGCTGCCGTCATCCAGCGCGACCACATGGCCCTGCGCATCGGCCTGCACGCCCTGCACCTTGCGCCCGTCGAACAGCTCCAGGCCGTCCTGGCGCTGCGCCGCGTCCCACGCCGCACGGCGGATCAGATGGTTGGGCACCAGCCAACCCAGCGGCTGACCATCGACCTGGCTGCTGGCGAAGGTCAGTGCGAACGGCGAGCCGCCGTTCATCACCTTGGCATCGCGCAGTTCGGAAATCTCGGCCTCCGGCAGCCGTGCCCACAGCCCCAGCTGCTCCAGGCTCTGCCGCGACGCGTGGGTCAGCGCGATCTCGCGGCCGTCGAACGCCGCTTCGGCGAGCGCCTGGCGTGGCTGCGCTTCGATCAGCCCAATCTGCAGCCCGCTGCCGGCCAGCGCGCGTGCGAAGCACAGTCCTGCCGGCCCCGCGCCGACCACCACCACATCCATCCTGCGCATGCGCGGCTCCCGCCATCGATCCAGTCGAAGCCAGCATAGCGCCGCAAAGCTGACCGGCCTTGATCTGGATCAGGCCCGGCTCACAGCAGTGCGAACACCAGCGCCAGGATCGACAGCAGCGACACCAGCCACACCAGGCTGCGCACGTAGGGCACACCTGCGGCGTACAGCGGCAGGTAGACCACCCGTGCCCAGAAGTACGCCTGCGCGGCCAGTGCCGTGGTGTCGCTGCTGCGACCGGCCACCACCACCGCGATCGCGGCGGCGGCGAAGAACGGGAACGTCTCAAGGAAGTTGGACTGGGCCCGTTGCAGCCGCCCTGCCAGCGGGCTGAGTGGCCGGCCCTGTTCGTCGCGTGCCGACGCGTTCCACTTCATGCCCCGCTCGCGGGTCACCACCGTGGAGGTGGCGAAGATGTAGACAAACCCCAGCAGCGTCGACCACGCCAGCAGTGTCAGTTCGGCCGCCATGCTGTTCTCCTTCAGGGTCCGGGTGCGCGCAGGCTGTAACCGGCCAGGCGCCAGACCTGGTCCTCATCGAAGCGGAACGAGACCAGTTCGCGCACGGGCTGCGCACTGTTGGCGAAGCGGGTCGGGAAGCTGACATTGATGTACAGGCCTTCGGGCACGACGGCGCCGGCCGCGTACTTCACCCGGGTAATGGACGGTTGGCCGCGACCACTCAAGGCCCCCAGACGGGTGCGGTCGGCGGTCAGCTGGCTGATGAAGGCCGGCTTGGTCACCGCGCGCCGCGCTACGGCTGATGCGCCATCCCACAACTCGCCCGCGCGGTTGGCGTCGACCATCTGCGCGGCCCTCAGTGCGGCCGCCCCCATCTCCGCGTCCTGCTTCTGCACCTGCGCCTGCTGTGCCGGGCTGAGGGCCGGTGCGGGCGGCCGTGCCGCTGTCGCCGGTGGCGCGGCGGCCGGCGCACTCGGCGCCGGGCGCGCCGGCGCCGGAGCCGGCGTGGCGGGCGCGGGCACCTGGGCGAATGCAGCAAGCGGCAACAGGGACAGCAGCAGGAGCGCGCGCTTCATGGACACCACCGGTTCATCGGAAGGAACCGCAGTCTACGCCAGCCGGGTGAGGCGTTTGTCAGCGCAGCGGCACGCTGCCCTGGGTTGCTTCGGCATCGGCCTGTGAGGCCTGGGTCTCCGTCTCCACTGCCGGCTGTTCCGCCACCGGAACCTGCGGCGGAGGAGACGGTGGCAGCGTGGCCACGTCGATCTCCGACAGCGGGCTCTCCTCGGGGCAGACCGGATCGGGGAAACCGAACCGCTGCTTGAGCGACTGGCCGCAGCTGTTGATCGATTCCATGTCCGCACCGTCGCGCTTGCACTGCTGGTCGAAGGCGATCAGGAACGCGTCCTTGCGCTGCACGAAATCGTCGCCACACGCGCGCATCTGCTTGATCCGTTCCAGGTCGTCCTGCACCGCATTGGTGCCATCCAGGCCGAACTGCCGCAGTTCCTCGGGGGTCAGCAGGCGCAGGCTGCGGTTGGGCACGGTCATCATCAGATCAGCAACGCCTACCGCCACACCGTTGCGCTGCAGATAATCCTTCACGTTGTCGTAGACCTCGTGCAGCTCGCGGTTGAGCTCGGCGCGCGAGGTCGCCTTGGAGCTGATGCGCATCATGCGGTGGATGCCGACCTTTCCGGTCAGCAGGCGGTTGTCGCCGGCCGCGAGTACGAACACGCAGGCGCTGTGGCAGATCGATCCTTCGCGCACCCAGATGGTCCAGCCCGATTCGCCGATGCTGTCGCCGGCAATGATCGCCGATTCGACCTGGCCACCACTGGAGTCGAGATCGAGGATGCGCTTGTGGATCTCCAGCGCGTCGGCCACCACGGCCAGGCGCCACATCATTTCGGCGAACCCGGGATTGATCTTGCCGTTGTAGCGCACCCGCAGCAGACCCCGTTCGGCACACGGCTGCAGCGCCTGGCTGATCTGCTCACGCTGCAGCCCTTCCAGCTCCACGCCGTCGCCGCCTTCGGCCGCGTAATCGGTGCTGCAGCTGACCCAGGCCCGGCCGTTCTCCAGCTGCGCCTGCGGCCACGGCCGATCCGCGCGGCTGCGCGGCGGGGACGGCGGCGGTGGGGCGTCGGCGGCATTGATCGACACCATGTTGTCGCCATCACTGGCCGGAGCCCGTGCCGCCTTGTCAGCCGCGGTCACGTTGCCCGGATTCTCCAACTGGCTGCAGCCCGCAAAGGCCAGGCACAAAAGGGGCAACCAGCGGATCAAGGCGGACATCGGGCAACCGGATTTCGCAGGAACAAGGATCACAGTCTACCTGCCCGGCGCGCGCATTCAGCACGTGGCACTGAACCGGTTCTGACCCCGGATCGCGACCCGCTGCATCCATGTCCGAATCCGGCGAGTATCCGCGACATGAGCGGCCTAGACTGGGCGCATGAACACCGCCCTCGTCCTCGACACCGCTGCCTGCGACCGTGCCCGCCTCGCCCGCGACGCGCGCTTTGATGGCGTGTTCTTCACCGCCGTGCGCAGCACCGGCATCTACTGCCGGCCGGTCTGCCCTGCGCCGCCGCCGAAGCCGCGCAACATCACCTATTTCCCGAGCGCGGCCGCAGCCACTGCCGCCGGTTACCGGCCCTGCCTGCGCTGCCGTCCCGAACTGGCACCGCAGGCACAGCAGGCGCTGGCCGGCCAGGCCGTGCAGCGGGCGCTGGCGTTGATCCACGGCGGCTTCCTGCAGGAGCAGCCGGTTGCCGGCCTGGCTGCGAAGGTCGGCCTCAGCGCACGCCAGCTGCAGCGCCTGTTCGTGGAACACCTGGGCGCCACGCCCGGCCAGATCCACGCCACCCACCGCCTGCTGCTGGCCAAGCAGCTGCTGACCGAAACCACCCTGCCGGTCACCGACGTTGCGCTCGCGGCGGGCTACAACAGCCTGCGCCGCTTCAACACCGCCTTCCTGCAGGGCTGCGGGATGGCACCGACCACGCTGCGCCGCCAACACGTCCCGCTGGCCGCCGATGACGGTGGCCTGGTGCTGCGCCTGGGCTACCGGCCTCCGCTGGATTTTCCGCGCATGCTGGCGTTCCTGCGCAAGCGCAGCCTGCCGGGCATCGAACTGATCGGCGACGACAGCTACCAGCGCGTGCTCGGCACGCCTGAACGACCCACCCTGCTGCGGGTGACGGCTGATCCGAAGCGGCCGGAACTGCGCCTGCAGTTGGGTGCGGTCGATCCGCGGCTGATACCGGACATCGTGCGACGCGTGCGGCGGGTATTCGATCTCGATGCCGACCTGCAGCAGGTGCATGCCGCGCTCGGTGAAGAGCCGCTGCTGGCGCGCGGCATCGCCGAACGCCCTGGCCTGCGCGTGCCGGGCGGCTGGGATGGCTTCGAGGTGGCGGTGCGTGCCGTGCTCGGCCAGCAGGTCAGCGTCGCGGCGGCGACCACCTTCGCGCGCCGTCTGGTCGACGCGCATGGCGCGCACCTGCCGGGCATGCCGACGGAGTTCGACCGCCAGTTCCCCTCTCCCGCCGTACTGGCGGACGCCCCTCTGGAATCGATCGGTCTGCCACGCAGCCGCGCCGCCACCGTGCGCGCACTGGCCGCAGCCTGCGTCAATGGCCAGCTCGACTTCGGGCCCGGCCAGGCACTGGAGGAATTCGTCGCCCGCTGCGTGGCACTGCCCGGCATCGGCCCGTGGACGGCGCAGTACATCGCCCTGCGCGGCCTGGGCCAGCCCGACGCGTTTCCGGCAGGTGACCTGGTGCTGCAGCAGGTGCTCGGCCATGCCCAGGGGCAGCGCCTGAGCGAACGCGCCACCGAAGCGCGATCCCAGCACTGGCGCCCCTGGCGCTCGTATGCGGTGCTGCATCTGTGGCATCTGTCCGGCACGTTCGTTGGAGAACCGACATGACGTTGTTGTTCGACCGTTTTGACAGCCCGATCGGCGAGCTCACCATCGCCGGCGACGAACGTGGCCTGGCCCACGTGCTGTTTCCTGAAAACCGCCACCCCGCGCGCGGACGCAGCGACTGGCACTATGCGCCCAGCGCGTTGCCCGAGGCCCGCGAGCAGCTGCTGCAGTATCTGCACGGCGAACGCAGCACATTCGATCTTCTGCTGGCACCGCGCGGCACTCCGTTCCAGCTGCGCGTGTGGCACGCCCTGGCGTTGATCCCGTTCGGCCAGACCTGGAGCTACCTGCAGTTGGCGCAGCACCTGGGCCAGCCCAGCGCGACGCGCGCGGTCGGCGCCGCCAACGGCCGCAATCCCCTGCCGATCATCCTGCCCTGCCATCGCGTGATCGGCAGCAACGGAGCGCTGACCGGTTTCGGCGGCGGACTGGAGACCAAGGCAGCACTGCTGCGGCTTGAGCAACGCCAGGTACCGCTGTTCGCCTGATGGGAGATCGGGGTCAGATCCCTTTTCCCGTGGGAAAGGGATCTGACCGCGGACGGTCCTGGCGCGCCGTGTCTTGGGCACGTCATTACCTCGCACTATGATGGGCGGATGACTTCCGTACGCCTGACCTGCGCGCTGGCGCTGCTGCTGCCGTTGGCCGCCTGCACCACCGCACCCGCCCCGACCGCCACCGTCCCTACGCCTGCGGCAACGGCCGCACCGCCGAAGCTGCTGCTGATCTCCATCGATGGCCTGCGTGCCGACGCGCTGGACCGCGGGCTGACTCCGAACCTGCAGCGGATGATCGACAGCGGCGTGCGCGCACGCTGGATGACGCCCTCCTATCCCTCGCTGACCTTCCCCAACCACTACACCATCGTGACCGGTCTGCGCCCTGACCATCACGGCATCATCCACAATGCGATGGACGACGCATCGCTGGGCAGTTTCGCGCTGAGCAACCGCGAGGCGGTCACCCGCAGCGACTGGTGGGGCGGCGAGCCGATCTGGGTCAGCGCGGAGAAAGCCGGCGTGCGTTCCGCGACCTGGTCCTGGCCGGGCAGCGAAGCGGAGATCAAGGGCGTGCGCCCCAGCCAGTGGCTGGCGTATAACGACAAGGAACCGTTCGAGCAACGTGTGCAGACCGTACTGGGCTGGCTGGCACGCAGCGATGCCGAGGCGCCGCGCCTGGCCACTCTGTACATGGAACACGTCGACAAGGCCGGGCATCACCATGGGCCGCAGTCGCAGCAGTACACGGCAGCCATCGTGCGGGCCGACCAGGTTGTCGGCCAGGTGCTCGACGGACTGCAGCAGCGTGGCCTGGCAGCCACCACCAATGTGATCGTGGTTTCCGATCACGGCATGGCCGCGGTGGGCGACGGCCAGGTGATCGCCACCGAGTCGATGGTGGACCCGGCCATCGCACGCAACGTCAGCCAGGGCCAGTCGGTCGGCTTCGCGCCGGTCGCGGGGCGTGAAGCCGAGGCCGAACGTGCCCTGCTCGGCCGCCATGCCCACTACGAATGCTGGAAGAAGGAGAACCTGCCTGCGCGCTGGCATTACGGCACGCATCCACGCATACCCGCCATCGTCTGCCAGATGGATGAAGGCTGGGACGCGCTGACCCGGGACTGGATCGCCAGGCGCGATCGTCGCGACGGCGGCTCGCACGGCTACGATCCGGCGCTGCCGTCGATGCGTGCGGTGTTCGTGGCGAGCGGCCCGTCGTTCCGTCAAGGGCTGCTGATCGACGGCTTCGACAACGTCGATGTCTATCCGCTGCTGGCGCACCTGCTGCGGGTTCCAGCCGCGCCGAACGACGGCAATGCCGAGACACTGAAGC
>NZ_JBWJPF010000021.1:0-74204 GCF_056393265.1 Stenotrophomonas sp. Steno-C15 | reverse complement strand
ACCGGCTTCAGGCCGTGCGTGCCAGCGCCAGCCGCAGCAGGCGCGCGTCCAGCCGCTCGTGGAAGTCCTTCGGTGACTGCAGGCCCATGCGCTGCAGGTACACCGCATCGCCATCGCCGGCCGGTTGCCGCAGCGCTGCCCAGACGGTACGCAGCTTGTCGCCGCGGGTCTGCGTGTTGGCCTTCAACCAGCCCAGCGCCTTCACCAGCACCTGCTCGATCTCATTGAAGTCGCTGCCCAGCGGGTAGTCGGGCAGAGTGCCGTCGGAGCGGAAGGGGGCCAGCGCTGCGGCCAGGGCCTGCGGTGTATTGCGCTGCAGCCGCTGCGGATCGGGCTGCGGTGCGGCCAGCAGCTTGCGTGCGGCCTGTGCCTGCTGCAGCAGGCCCTGCTGGAACGGCGCCTCGGTGATCGCCACCATCGCCTGCACGCAGTCCTCGTCGGTCAACCCGCGCAGGTCGGCGATGCCGTACTCGTCCAGGTAGATATCACGCAGATGGCGGGGAATGGTGGTGTGGCCATAGTTCCAGCGCACGTTCGATTCGCGCTGGCCCTTGTCATCGCGCGCGGCGCGGAACATCAGCACGCTGCGTGCTTCCGGCAGGGCATGGGCCATCGCCACGAAGTTGTACTGGCCGCCGACGCCGGAGACCACGCGGCCATCGTCCAGGGCATCGGAGACCGCCGCACCCAGCGCAGTGGCCATCATGCAGGAATTGAAGAAGCGTGCATGGCGGCGCTGCAGGCGCTCCAGCGTCTCGTTGCCGCCGTAAAGCTGGTTGATCTCACTGATGCGGCGCATGCCGATGGCGCGACGTTCATCCGCCGGCAGCTCGCGCAGCCACTGGTAGAACTCCGGCGAGCCCAGGTAGAACGCGCCATGCAGGTATTCGCCTTCGGCGGCCAGCGTGGCATGGTCGATGGACAGCGTGCTGCCGTTCTCGATGCGCTGCATCAGCGCGAGGTCGTCATGCACCTTGCGCTTGATCACGCCGGTCTGAACCAGCCGCCGGAAGCCCTCGTTGAGCATCTCGCTGCAGCCGTACAGGCCGATCTCGAACGGCTCCAGGCCGCCGATTTCCTGTACCAGCGGATGCCGCGCAAGCTGCGGATCCAGCGCGTGCAGCACGCGCCGGTAGCGCGCGTTGTCGGTATGCCGCAGCACCAGTGCATGGCTGAGTGCATCGGCCAGCGTGCCGATGCCGATCTGCAGCGTGCCGCCATCGCGCACCAGGGTGCTGGCATACAGGCCGATCGCATAGTCGGCGTCGGCGACCGGCTGCCGCGGCAGGCCGAACAGCGCCGGATACGGCGGCGGCGGGGTGATGACCAGATCGAAGAAGGACACATCGACCGTGGCGGTGCCGCCCAGATAAGGCAGCTGCGGATCGATCTCGGCCACCATCAGCGGACGCGACAGGCCGCGTGCGGCGATTGCATCGAGTGTGTCCTGGGTGATGTCGTTGTTGCAGGACAACGAGAGGCGGCGATCGTCCGGGCGCATCGCCACCTTCTGCACGATCACCTGCGGCGCGCGCTGGGCCACCGCATCTGCGGCATGGGTGTAGTTGAGGCTGGTGTAGCTGGACTGCGCCTGCCGGGAACCGAGCAGGGCGCCGGACTGCATGTAGAACTCCTCCACCTGCACATGGGCGGGCAGTGCGTCACGGGCGATCGCGTCGGCGTAGGCCAGGCGGGGGAAATCCTCGCCGAAATGGCGCTGCGCGAAGGGGCCCAGGAAGCGGGCCTCCAAGCCGCTGCCCCGCACCTTCGGCGGATTCAACGACAGCGCAGTGTAGAGCTGGAGGGGGTGCGAGGGATCGTTCTCGACCCGTGCATACAGTGCATTGAGCAACCGGTGTGGCTTGCCCAGCGCCAGCGGTGCTCCGATCCGCAGCGGCCCTTCCACGCGCGCGAACAGCCAATCGACGGCGGCGTCCAGGTCGGTGAGGTGTTCGGTCATCCGGGGCAGTCCTGCGTAAGGGGAGTTCCGGCATTACAGCATGTCGGGCTTGAACCGCCGTCGACGCGAGACTTCCGCACCGGCCACCATGAAGCGGCCATCGCCGCGGTAGTGCACGGTGCGCGGCAGTTTCGGCCGTGGCGCGACGTGGGCACGCACGATCTCCCAGATGAAAAGGTTGCTGGTCTCGATCTGGCTGTCGTCGTACAGGCGGCACTCGAAGCACGAATGGCACTGGCCGACCAGCGGCGCGCCGACCTCGCGGGCGGGGAGGGCATCGAGGCCGAAGTGCGCGAACTTGTCGACCTCCCGCCCGCTGCAGTTGCCGATGTCCACTACGGTATCGAGCAGCTCCACGCCCGGCACATTGATCACGCATTCGCCGCTGCCCCGCGCCAGCGCGAAGCTGTGGTTCTCGTTCCACAGATAGGTCGCCACCAGTGATGGCGAGAAGCCCATCACCATGTGCCAGCCCATCGTCATCAGGTTGCGCTGGCCACGCCACGCGGTGCTGACCAGCACGATCGGGCCGGGTTCGAGGAAGCGGCGGGCCTGTTCGACGGGGAAATCCTTCTTGGGCAGCGGTTTCATGCGCACTCCGGGACCGGAAGGGCCGATGCTGGGCCAGAGCGCATGAAGTGCAGGTCGATGGAGGGCTTGACAGCAGTTTTGATTACGTGCGTAATCGAATTGTCGATTACGGGCGTAAACAATGAATCCGATCAGTGAGGCCGAAGCCGTCGTGATGGAAGTGCTGTGGCAGCAGGCGCCCCGCGGTGCCGATGAGGTGGTTGCCGCACTGGCCCACCGGGACTGGGCCGAACCGACCATCAAGACGCTGCTCAACCGCCTGCTGACCAAGGGCGCGATCGCTGCCGAACGCGAAGGCCGCCGCTATCTGTATCGGCCGCTGCTGCAGCGCGAGGCCTGGGTGGCGGCGCAGAGCCAGGACTTTCTGGGCCGGGTGTTCGAAGGACGGGTGGCGCCACTGGTAGCCCATTTCAGTGAGCGCGGCCAGCTCAGCGCGCAGGACATCGCCGAACTGAAGAAACTGATCCAGGAGCTGGACCATGAGTGAGGTGCTCGACAGCGTGTGGCGGGCCAGCGTGTGGCTGGCGCTGGCGGTGATCCTGCTGGCGGCGATGCGGCCGCTGCTGCTGCGGCTGGGAGGGCCCTCGCTGGCCTACCGCAGCTGGTGGTTGTTGCCCCTGCTGCTGGCAGGCCTGTTGTTGCCGTTGCCTGCGCTGCCCCTGCTGCAGCATGTGCCGACCCTGCCCCTGAACGTGATGCCTGTCGCGCCGGAGGGCGAGCCGACCCAGGTCATGCGCTGGCCGCAATGGTTGCTGCTGGCCTGGATGCTTGGCGTGGCGATCAGTCTGCTGCGCAGCCTGCGCGCGCAGCAGCGCTTCGAACGTGTCCTGGGCCGTCTGCAGGCGCGCGTCGACGGCAGCTGGCAGGCCAGTGCCGATCCCGGTCTGCCGGCCCTGGTCGGCCTGTGGCGGCCGCGCATCGTGGTCGGCCCCGATTTCGACCAGCAGTTCGATGCACGCGAGCAGGGCTTGATCCTGGCACATGAACGCAGCCATCGCCGCAATGGCGATCACTGGGCGAACGGCGCGTTGCTGCTTGCACGCGCAGCGTTCTGGTTCCATCCGCTGATGCCGTGGGCAACACGCAGGTTCCTGCGCGACCAGGAACTGGCCTGCGATGCCCGCACCATTGCCACGCAGCCTGCGCTGCGCGGACTTTACGCCAGCACGCTGCTGAAGGCACAGCTGGTTCACCCGGTTGCGCCGGCAGTGTGTCACTGGCGCAGCCAACCCGTGTTGAAGGAGCGAATCGCCATGTTGAAGCAGTCCAAGCGGAAGGCATTGCCGTGGGTGTTCGGGCAGGTGCTGGTGGTCGGGGTGTGCGCGGGCCTGGCCACGGTGGCGTGGGCAAGCCAGCTCGGGATGGCCGGCGTGTCGTCGATCGGCGTCGAGCCCGCCGAGTACGCGCAGGCCGATGCCGCTGCGGCCGGCCTGCAGCGTTCTGCGCAGGTCGAGAGGATGGCACCGCCGAAGTATCCGGAGTCTGCTTTCCAGCAGGGCCTGACCGGCGTCGTCACCTTGAAGGTCGAGATCGACGCAGAGGGCAGGCCGACCGACGTACAGGTGCTCAGTGCCACCAATCCCGGTGTGTTCGATGCGGTGTCGATCACGGCCGCCAAGGGCTGGACCTTCCGGCCGGCCCTGAAGGATGGGCGTCCGGTGGCTTCCGCCGTGCGGATTCCACTGACGTTCTCCATGAGTGAGGACGAGAGGGAAGCGGAGCGCGCGCGGTGAGGCAGGCCGCGCTGCTGTTGGCCACGCTGCTGGCCGGCTGTGCCACCCAGGAGCGACTGGGCACGGTTGACACCCGCAGCGAGAGTGTCGGCCATCAGCGGTTGCAGCCCACAGCGGCGGGCGGCAGCGGTCAGGTGCAGGCCTATGCGCTGGCAGCGGGCGAAGGCTATCGGATGCCGCAGCTGTATGCGGCGCCTGATCCGAAGGTGGGCGACCGCGATCCGCGTACCGAACTGGCGCCCACCACCATCTGCCTGCAGGTGGTGGTCGATGCGGAAGGCATGGTAGAGCGCAGCCTGCCGCTGACTGACCGCCCCGAGTGCGCCGCCGGCGCTGCAGCGGAGAACGCGCCGCTGCTGCAGGCGGCGCAGGAGGCGGTGGCGATGTGGAAGTACAGCGCTGCCGCGGTCTGCCACTACCCGGTCGGCAAGGTCCCAGCCGACCGCGGCGACTGCGGGAGCGCCGAGCGCATCGAGCCGGTGCCGGTCAGCCTGCTGTACGCCTTCACCTTCGAGATCGTGAAGGGCCGGCAGACGGTCCGTACGCAGGGGAAATGATCGCGCGTGATGCCGGGTAGCGCCGGGCCATGTCCGGCCAGTACAGCGGCGTCGATCAGGCGCCGCCCTGGATGTTGGCCTTCACCGCCGGTTGCATCAGCGCCGGTTCGGCCAGCGTGGCGTCGCGGGCCTGGCGCACGCTGACGAAGTCGGCCTCGGCCACGCCGTCATGCACGTGGATGTTGCGCGCGCGCTGCTCGCCGATGGTGGTCTCGTTGGCGATGTCGCGGCCGCCCGGGCCATAGTCGTGGCAGACGAACACACGGGTGGACTCGGGCAGCGCCAGCAGGCGCTGGATCGAGCGGTACAGCTGCGCCGCATCGCCGCCGGGGAAATCGCAGCGGGCGGTACCGCCGTCGGGCATGAACAGCGAATCGCCCGTAAACAGTGCGTCGCCGATCAGGTAGGCGATGCTGTCGCTGGTGTGGCCGGGCACGGCGATGACCTGGCCGCGCACTTCGCCCAGCGTGAAGGTCTCGCCGTCGGCGAACAGGTGGTCGAAGATGTCGTCCGCGGCAGGAAGCTGCAGGCCGAACCGCGGCGCAAAGGTCGCCTGTACGGCGCGGATGCCTTCACCGATGGCCAGCGTGGCGTGAGGGAAACGCTGCTTGAGCCGCCGCCCGGCCGACACATGGTCGGCGTGGGCGTGGGTCTCCAGCAGCCACCTCAGCCGCAGCCCCTGCTGCTCGATCGCGTGCAGTGCCGGCTGGACCGGCGACTCGCTGCTGGCATCGGTGTCCGGGTCGTAGTCCAGGACCGGATCGATCAGCGCAGCCTCGCCGCTGGCCGGGTCGCTGACCAGGTAGCTGAAGGTATTGCTGTCACGATGGAAGAACGACTGGACCTGGACCGGCATCGGCAACCTCCTCAGCGTGCGGCGAGCACGCGGTTCAGCAGCTGCGCCAGATTCTCGCCGGCCAGCCGCAGCTGCGCTTCCGCCACCGGGCGGTAGCGCGCGGTGTATTCATCGCCGATCTTACGCGAGGCTGGATAAACGCCGGCTTGCATCGAAATGCGGCAGCTGGCTTCAGCCCACGCCTGCGGATCGCGCTGCGGATTGGACTGGCGCGCCAGTTTCGGCGCCGGCAGCGACCGCAGCACCGGCAGATAGCCGTTGTCGTCCAGCTTGCGGGTGTTGAGCATGCCGCTGTCCCACAGCGAATGGAGGTTGGTGCCGCGGTTGCCGTACTGAAGCTGGAAGTCGTTGCCGCCCTTGTCGTGACCGTAGCCGGCATGCATTGGCTGGTGGATGTCGCCGACCAGATGCACCACGAACTTCAGGGCCTGCAGCCGCTCGCCGTCGGTCAGGCTGCGATCGCCGAGGATCGCGCTCTGCGCCTTCAGCGCTTCGACGATGCAGTTGCCGTTGGTGCAGTGCCTGAGCGCTTCGTAGTGGCAGCCGTCTTCGGCGATGTTGACGTAATGCCAGCCGGCGGAACGGCGGCCGAGGCCCGGGTCCTTGGCACGCAGCTGGTCGGCCCAGGGCGCCACGCTGGCGAGGGTGGCACCGGGTTCGGTGGCCAGCAGGCGGTCGACTTCGGCGCGTGCAGCGGGCGAGAGGCGGGAATCCGCTACCTCAGCGACAAGGCGATGACCTTGCGCGCCCCAGGCATGGGCAGGGGCGGAGGCGGACAGCAGAGCCGGCGCGATCGCGGCGGCGAGGAACAGGGAATGCAGGGCTTTCATGCCGGCATTCTAGCGGGGCGGCGGCCGGACGCGTTTGATCCAGCATGGCCGCTCGCCACGCCCCCTTGATGCGCGGACCGTTACGGTGGCGCGGCCACGGGCGGGGACATCGCGATGAGCATCACGGACCGGCGCATCACGGCAATACATGCGGACGACGGCTTTGCCCGCGCGTTCGATGAACAGGTGGTCTGGCGGATGCGCTGGGCCTGTGCCGTTGCCGGCATCTTTTCAATCGGCTTTGCCGTGCTGGACCATTTCTGGCTTCCGCCGGATGTGCATGCACAGGTGCTGCGCTGGCGGCTCGGGCTGCTGCTGCCGGTACTGCTGGTGGCGGTAGCACTCACCTTCGTCCCAGCGTTCCGCCGCCATCTGCAATGGCTGGGGGGCGGTGCTGTGCTGATCAGCGGGCTGGCGCTGGTGACGATGATCTGGACGGCGCATCGCGCCGGCGTGGATTATCCCTATGAAGGCGTCAGCCTGTTCCTGCTGCTGAACTACTTCCTGTGTGGCCTGCGCTTCGGCGTCGCCACGCTGACCGGAACCCTGATCGCATCGGCGTTCGTGCTGGCGGAGCTGCAGGTCGGCCGGCACTGGGCGCAGATGCTGCAGAGCGTGACGTTCGTGCTGGCCAGCAACCTGGCTGGCATCTTCGGTAGTTACATCCTGGAAAGGCAGGCGCGTGCAACCTGGCGCGCCGAGCAGCGGCTGGATGCACTGGCCAACCACGACGGATTGACCGGATTGCTCAACCGGCGCGCATTCGATCGTCGTGCCAACCAGATCTTCCAGCGTTATCTCCGCCGGCCGCACGCGCGTGGCGCCTTGCGCATCGCGATGATCGACATCGACTACTTCAAGCGCTACAACGACCATCATGGTCACCCGGCGGGCGATGCGGTCCTGCATGCGGTGGCGGTGACGCTGGCCGCGCAGCTTCGCGGCGCTGACTCGGTGGTGGCGCGGTACGGCGGTGAGGAGTTCGTGGCGCTGGGGCAGTGGTCGCCAGGCGAGCCGGAAACCGCGCCGTTCGAGCGGATGCGTCAGCAGGTCCAGGCGCTGGCGATCGCCCATGCCGATTCGGACGCCGCGCCGGTGGTGAGCGTCAGTATTGGTGTGGCGCGGTGGCATGACGATGGCGCCGATTCGCTGGAGCAGGCACTGGCGCGTGCGGATGCCGCGCTGTATCGGGCCAAGGCGTCCGGGCGCAACCGGGTGGAGGTGGCCACGGATGGGTAAGCCGAAAAAAGCCCCGGCGATCACCGGGGCAACATGCTGCGGAGGGTTCAGCGGTTGGCCGGAGGGCGGGGCAGGCCCGCCACGCCGGAGGCCGCGCTCAGAACTTGAAGACGTAGGAGGCGCCGTAGACCAGCGGATCGATGTTGACCGTACCGATCTTCTGGCCGTCCAGCTTCACCTTGCTGTCGATGTCGATCCAGCGCATGTCCACGCGCAGCGCGCCCCTCTCGCCGATCGCGAAGTCCACGCCGGCGTGCGCGGCCAGACCCCAGGAGTCCTGCAGCTTCAGTCGGCTGTCCTTGAGCGCGCCCGTGGTGTCTTCGCTGAAGAAGGTCGTGTAGTTCACGCCCGCACCGATGAACGGCGACACCTTGCCCTTGCTGTTGAAGTGGTACTGCACGGTCACCACCGGCGGCAGCTGCTTGGTGCTGCCGACACGGCCGAGGCCGTTGATGTTGATGTCGTGCTTGAACGGCAGTGCCGCCAGCACTTCGATGCCCAGGTTGTCAGCGATGAAGTACTCACCGGTGATGGTCGGCTTGACGTCGTTGTCGACGTCGACCTTCAGCGTGCCACCGGCCAGCCAACCGTTGTTCGACTTCGGCGCCACCTGGTGCACGCCGGCCGAAAGGGTCCAGTCGCCCTTGGACTGGGCCATCGCCGGGGCGGCGGCGAGGGACAGGGCGGCGGCCAGGCTGGCCACGATCAGGGGAGAGGTCTTGCGCATGGGGGTGTTCTCGTTGCGGGGTGGATGGGGCCAGTCTCGGCCTCACGCCGCGCTAACGCTTTGATCCGGATCAAATCCGGCCAGCCCGCCCGCCACCGGCCCGGTCTGGCCGGCGGTGGCCAGGCCGGGCCTGCTAGACTTGTGGGCCCTATCCACCCCGCCGCACCCGTCGCGGCTGCAGGAGCTTGAGAAATGGCAATCAAGGTTGGTATCAACGGTTTCGGTCGCATCGGGCGTAACGTCCTGCGCTCGGCGGTGCTGAACTTCGGCGACGACATCGAAATCGTGGCCATCAACGATCTGCTGGAGCCGGATTACCTGGCCTACATGCTCAAGTACGACTCCGTGCACGGTCGCTTCAAGGCTGACGTGTCGGTGCAGGGCAACGACCTGCTGGTCAACGGCAAGAAGATCCGCCTGACCCAGGAACGCGATCCGGCCAACCTGAAGTGGGACGAAGTGGGCGTGGACGTGGTCATCGAGTCCACCGGTCTGTTCCTGACCAAGGAAACCGCGCAGAAGCACATCGATGCCGGCGCCAAGAAGGTCATCCTGTCCGCCCCGTCCAAGGACGATACGCCGATGTTCGTGTTCGGCGTGAACGACAAGACCTACGCCGGCCAGGCGATCATCTCCAACGCCTCGTGCACCACCAACTGCCTGGCCCCGCTGGCCAAGGTCATCAATGACAAGTGGGGCATCAAGCGTGGCCTGATGACCACCGTGCACGCCGCCACGGCTACCCAGAAGACCGTTGACGGCCCGTCCAACAAGGACTGGCGCGGCGGCCGCGGCATCCTGGAGAACATCATTCCGTCCTCCACCGGTGCGGCCAAGGCGGTCGGCGTGGTCATTCCGGAACTGAACAAGAAGCTCACCGGCATGAGCTTCCGCGTGCCGACCTCGGACGTGTCGGTGGTCGACCTGACCGTCGAGCTGGAAAAGGAAGCCACCTACGCCGAGATCTGCGCCGAAGTGAAGGCACAGAGCGAAGGCGCGCTGAAGGGCATCCTCGGCTACACCGAAGACAAGGTCGTGGCTACCGACTTCCGCGGTGAGACCCACACGTCGGTGTTCGATGCCGAAGCCGGCATTGCCCTGGACGGTACCTTCGTCAAGCTCGTGTCGTGGTACGACAACGAGTGGGGCTACTCCAACAAGTGCCTGGAAATGGCCAGGGTCGTCGCCGCCAAGTAAGGCCGGCGAAGATCGCGCACGAACCCCGGCCTGGCCGGGGTTCGTCGTTTGAGGGACCGGCCCTGTCGTAGCATGGGGCGGTCCGACCGCCGCCGCAGGGGCGCGGGATCGCATGGGAAGGCACGCAATGGAAGCACTGATAGCCCTGGTCGTATTGATACTGCTGGCGATTCCGCTGCTGCTGGTGGTCGCGCTGGTGATGATCGCCGGCCTGCGGCGCCGGGTCGCTGCGCTTGAGAGCGCACTGGCCGATGTGTCGCAATCGCCGCGCGCTGCCGCGCCACCGCCCGGGCCCGCCCCCGTTCCGGCAACGGACGCGCCAGCCATGGAGCGACCGCGGGCTGCGGCAGCACCTTCTCCCGTGGCGGCCCATGCGCCGGAATCCTCCGTGCCGGCGCCGCCGCGGCAGGCAGCGCCGCCACCACCACCGCTGCCGGCCACGCCGCCCCCGCCTGCGCCGCCGGTCGAGCCGGCCGGGCCGGGCTTCTTCGAGCGTGGCATCGGCGCCGTCAAACGCTGGTTCACCGAGGGCAACGTGCCGGTCAAGATCGGCATGCTGGTGCTGCTGGCCGGTGTTGCCGCGCTGCTGAAGTACGTCAGTGACCAGGGCTGGCTGGTGCTCCCGGTCGAACTCCGGCTGGCGGCCGTCACCGCTGGTGCGCTGGGCCTGCTGGCCTTCGGCTGGCATCAGCGCGAACGCCGGCGCCTGTTCGCGCTGGCCCTGCAGGGCGGCGCCATCGGTGTGCTGCTGCTGACCATCTTCGCGGCATTCAAGCGTTTTGAACTGCTTGCGCCGGGATTTGCGTTCGCCAGTTCGATCGCGCTGGTCGCCGGCCTGTGCGTGCTGGCAGTGCTGCAGAACTCGCGCACCCTGGCGGTGCTGGGCATCCTGGCGGGCTTCATGGCCCCGCTGTGGCTGTCGACCGGAAGTGGCAACCATGTCGGCCTCTTCAGCTACTACGCAGTGCTCAACGCCGGCATCTTCGCCATCGCCTGGTTCCGTCCGTGGCGCGCGCTGAACCTGCTGGGCTTCGCGTTCACCTTCGGTATCGGCACGTTCTGGGGCGTGCTTCAGTACAGGGCCGAGAAGTTCTCCAGCACCGAACCGTTCCTGCTGCTGTTCTTCGCCTTCTATCTGCTGATTCCCCTGCTGTACGCGCGCAGGCAGCCAGCCGGTCGCCGCGATCTGGTCGATGGCAGCCTGGTGTTCGGCACGCCGTTGATCGCCTTCTCGCTGCAGGCGGCGATGCTGCACGAACAGCCGATGACACTGGCACTGTGCGCGCTGGGCCTGGCGGTGATCTACGCGGTGCTGGCGCGTGCCTTGATCGCCCGGGCCTCGTATACGGTGCTGGCGCAGTCGCACGCGGTGCTGGCGGTGGGTTTCGCCACGCTGGCCGTGCCGCTGGCCTTGTCCGCCCGTGCCACCGGTGCGGTGTTCGCGCTGGAAGGTGCCGGGCTGGCCTGGCTCGGTCTGCGCCAGAGGCGCTGGCTGCCACAGGTGTCCGCTGCGCTGCTGCAGATGGCGGCGGCATTCGCCTTCGTGGCAGGTGGCAACCACTGGCACGAGGACGCGCGTCTGCTGCTCAATCCCACCGCGATCGGTGCGCTGCTGCTGGCCGTGGCGGGGTTGGCGTCGGCCTGGAACTACCAGCGCCGGGCACGTCATGAGATCGCCCTGGTCTACTACCTGTGGGGCCTGCTGTGGTGGCTCGGCGGCTGGGTGCACGAGATCGGGCGTTTCCTCGCGCATGCCTCGCAGGCCGATGCACTGCTGGTGCTGGCGGCGGCGACCGCCTGGCTGGCCGCCGAGGTGCAGCGCCGGCAACCGGCACGTGCGCTGGGGATGACCGCACTTGCGATGCTGGCGATGGCGTTCCCATTGGCATTGGCGCAAAGCCATGCGCACCAGCAACCGTTCGCGGGCCACGGCGCCCTGGCATGGGCGCTGTTCGCCGTGCTGGGGGTGCGCACGTTGCTGTGCCTGCGCCAGGGCGGCGACACGGTGGCGCGCATCGCCCAGTTCCTGTGGTGGCTGCTGTGGCCATCGCTGCTTTCGCTGCTGGCCCTGTGGGGAGGCGGCGAGGCCGGCCTGGCACAGGGCTGGACGTTGCTGCTGGTGACGCTGCCCTGGCTGCTGCTGGCCGCGCTGTCACTGTGGCGCTGGGATTGGCTGCGCTGGCCGCTGGGCCCGGCATTCGATACCGCACGCGTGCCGCTGCAGTGCGTGTTGTTCGCGCTGCTGGCGACCGGATGGCTGCTGGGCCAGCTGCTGCCGGGCACCGCGGCACCGCT
Organism: Stenotrophomonas sp. Steno-C15; assembly: GCF_056393265.1. NCBI lineage: Bacteria > Pseudomonadati > Pseudomonadota > Gammaproteobacteria > Lysobacterales > Lysobacteraceae > Stenotrophomonas > Stenotrophomonas sp. Steno-C15. Next base: position 62,219 of record NZ_JBWJPF010000021.1, on the reverse strand, counting down.
GCCGTGGCTGCCGGTGCTGAACCCGGCCGAGATGGGGCAGTGGCTGAGCCTGTTGCTGCTGGCGCGCTGGCTGTACAGCGATGTGGCACCGCCCGCGCTGCGCAGGCTGCGCCTGCCGGTGCTGGCACTGGCGGGCTTCATCGCCCTGACCAGCCTGGTCCTGCATGGCGTGCACCACTGGGGGGGACTGGCCTGGAGTACGTCGATGGCGCGCTACAGCTTGGCCCAGACCAGCCTGACCGTGCTGTGGAGCGTGCTCGGCGTGATCGCCTGGGTATGGGGCTCGCGTCGTGGCCAGCGTGTGTTGTGGATGGTCGGTGCGGTGCTGATGGGCGTGGTCCTGGCCAAACTGGTCCTCATCGACCGCCAGCACCTGGGCAACCTGCTCGGGATCGCATCGTTCATCGCCTATGGCCTGCTGTGTACGGTCGTCGGCTATCTGGCACCGGCGCCACCGGGCGCGGTGCCATCCGTGGAGGAGAACCAATGAGAATGTGGAGCAGGATGGTGGTGCCGGCGATGCTGGGCCTGTTCGCCACCATGGCCGTACACGCGTCCGACTACCGCACGCAGTACGCCGAGCAGTGGCCGCTGACGCTGTCCAGTGCGCAGTCCGGCGCCTATCGGGTGGTGCTGGAACCGGCGATCTACCGCCGTGCAGGCGCAGCAGACCTGGGTGACCTGCAGGTGTTCAACGCGGCCGGACAGGCCCTGCCGTCGGCATTGCTGGCACCGGACGCGCCGCTGGCACAGCCGCCGGTGCAGCGCGAGCTGCCCTGGTTCGCACTGCCGCCGCTGGCCGATTCACAACGCAACGACCTGCAGTTGCTGACCGAGCGCGATACCGACGGCCGTGTGCGCCGGGTCGAAGCGCGTGTCGGCGCCGGAACGGTGAACGGGCAGGGCGGCTGGCTGATCGATGCCAGCGTGCTCGGCCAGCAGCCGCTGGCGGCGCTGGTGCTGGATTGGGCCGACAGTGGCCAGCCGCTGCAGGCGCAGGTGCAGCTTGATGCCAGCGATGACCTGCAGCATTGGCGCTCCATCGGTCGGGACATTCCGCTGGTGGACCTGCAGCGCGCCGGCAAACGATTGCTGCAGCGACGCCTGCAGGTTGACGGCAATGCGCGCTATCTGCGCGTGCTGCCGCAGGGCGACGCGCGACTGCCTGCCCTGCATGGCGTGCTCGCCGAGCTTCCGCCGGCACCGGCGACGTTGCCGTGGGAATGGCTGTCACTGACGCCGACAGCGCAGGGCAAGGGCGAATACACCTTCGAACTGGACGGCCGTTTCCCGATCGCGCGCGCCGATGTCGCCAGTACCGACAACAGCCTGGTGCAGTGGACGCTGTTCAGCCGCGACGATGAAGGCGCGCAGTGGCAACGACGCAGTGCACCGTGGATCGCCTATCAGCTGCAGCAGGGAACGCAGGGCCCGCGTCAGCAGTCGGCGGCGCAGGTGCTGGGCGATGTGCACCGCGACCGCTACTGGAAGCTGGTGGCAAGCCCGGCGGAGATCGCCGGCGCCCCCACCCTGCGCCTGGGCTACCAGCCGGAAGTGATGGTGTTCCTGAGCCAGGGCGCTGCGCCCTATGCACTGGCGGTGGGCAGCGCGACGGCGCGCCGCGCGGAGGCGCCGATCGGGGTGCTGATCGAGGAACTTCGCCAGCGCAACGATCCGGCCTGGCAGCCGACGCTGGCACGCCTGGAGGGCCGTCCCGAGCCGCTGGCCGGAGACGCAGCGCTGGAACCGCAGCGGGACTGGAAGGCCTGGCTGCTGTGGGCGCTGCTGGGCGTGGGGGTCCTGGTCGTGGGCGGTCTGGCGGTCAGCCTGCTCAGGCAGAAGCCTTCGCCTTCGGCGTAGATCCCGACGAATCCCGGCCGCGCATGGAGCGGCGCTGCGGCCGGCGCCATCCGTTCTGCCGCAGCCGATACAATGACGGTCTGCCGAACGCCGGCACCCCGTCCCTGAGCCCAAGAGTTGCCCATGTCCATCGTCCGCATGACCGACCTCGACCTCTCCGGCAAGCGCGTGCTGATCCGCCAGGATCTGAACGTGCCGATCGAGAATGGCCGCATCACTTCCGAACAGCGCATCACCGCTTCGCTGCCGACGCTCAAGCGCGCACTGGAGCAGGGCGCGGCGGTGATGGTCACCTCGCACCTGGGCCGGCCGAAGGAAGGCGTGTGGAGCGAAGCCGATTCGCTGGCACCGGTTGCCGCACGCCTGTCCGAACTGCTGGGTCGCGAGGTGCCGCTGGTGCGCGACTGGATCGACGGCGTCGAGGTGCAGCCGGGGCAGCTGGTGCTGCTGGAAAACTGCCGGATGAACGTCGGCGAGGGCAAGGATGACGAAGCCCTGTCGAAGAAGTACGCCGCGCTGTGCGATGTGTTCGTGATGGATGCCTTCGGTACCGCGCACCGCGCGCAGGCGTCCACCCATGGCGTGATCCGTTTCGCCCCGGTCGCCGCGGGTGGCCCGCTGCTGATGGCCGAGCTGGATGCCCTGGCGCAGGCGCTGGACGCACCGGCCAAGCCGCTGCTGGCCATCGTGGCCGGCAGCAAGGTCAGCACCAAGCTGGAACTGCTGGCCAACCTGGTGGGCAAGGTCGACCAGCTGATCGTGGGGGGCGGCATCGCCAACACCTTCATCGCGGCTGCCGGCTACAAGGTCGGCAAGTCGCTGTACGAGCCGGACCTGCTGGACACCGCCCGGAAGATCGTTGCCGACGCCAAGGCGCGCGGGGCGGAGATTCCGCTTCCGGTGGACGTGGTCACGGCCAAGCAGTTCCTGCCCGACGCCATTGCCGAAGTGAAGGCCGTGGATGCGGTCGCCGAAGATGATCTGATCCTGGACATCGGTCCGCAGACCGCTGCCCAGTACGCGCAGCTGATTGCGAATGCCGGCACCGTGGTCTGGAACGGCCCTGTCGGCGTGTTCGAGTTTGAAGCCTTCAGCAAGGGAACCGAAGCGCTGGCGCGTGCCATCGCCACGTCCCCGGCATTCTCCATCGCCGGCGGTGGCGACACCCTGGCAGCGGTCGACAAGTTCGACATCGCCAAGGACGTGAGCTACATCTCCACCGGTGGCGGCGCGTTCCTGGAATTCCTGGAAGGCAAGACCCTGCCGGCCGTGGCCGCGCTCGCCGCACGCGGCGCATGAACCCGGACGGCACCCAGGCCGGTTCTGCCCACCCGGCACCGGAAGAACGCGCGACGCTCTTCTTCGACCTGGACGGTACGTTGATCGATTCGCAGGTGGGCATCACCACCTGCATCGCTTATGCGCTGCAGAAGATGGAGCATCCGGTGCCGGCGCGGGAAACCCTGCTGGGCTGGATCGGGCCTTCGCTGCGCACCACGTTCGCGCCGCTGTTCGTCGAACCGGCGCGGGTGGAGCAGGCCGTCGGGTACTACCGCGAGCGCTTCGATGCCGAGGGCTGGCGCGAGCACACGGTGTACCCCCAGGTGGAGGACGCCCTGCGCACCTTGCATGCGCGTGGCCACCGCCTGGCGGTGGTCACCGCCAAGAACGAGCCGCACGCGCGCCGGATCCTGGCCCATCTGCCCTTCGGCGGATTGTTCGAGGACATCATCGGCTCGACCCTGGATGGTTCGCGCAGCCACAAGCCCGAGCTGGTCGGCGAAGCGCTGCGCCGGCTGCAGGTGTCGCCCACGCAGTGCTGGATGATCGGCGACCGTCGCATGGATATCGAGGGCGCGCGTCACCACGGCCTGCGAAGCATCGGCGTGCTGTGGGGGTTTGGTGGCGAAGCGGAACTCACTGAAGCCGGTGCGGGCCAGCTGGCACGCGAACCGGTCCAGCTGACGACACTGTTGGCCTGATGCCTCTTTGACAGGGCATGGCCCGACGCTACCGGGCACCCTGCGCCGGCGTATGTCCGGGCGATGTCCGTTACATGTCCCGCAGAGTCAGGCAGCACAAGGTTGTAACCGCATACATGGGGCGTGAAGGATGTGCTAATTTCCGTGCTTTAACGGGAGAGGCCCATTCACCATGTTCGAGCGTCAGCGTCGCACCAAGATCCTAGCCACCCTCGGTCCGGCCACCGATCCGCCGGGCGTGCTGGAGGATCTGTTCCGCGCCGGCGTCAACGTGGTGCGCCTGAACTTCAGCCACGGTGACCCGTCCGGCCAGGCCAAGCGTGCCGCCGACGTGCGCGCCGCCGCACAGCGGGTGGGCGTGGAAGTGGGCATCCTGGCCGACCTGCCGGGCCCGAAGATCCGCATCGAGCGCTTTGCCGAAGGCAAGATCCATCTCAAGGCGGGCGACCGTTTCGATCTGGTCGCCTCGCCCAACGCACCGGCCGGCGATGCCACGCAGGTGGGTGTGAGCTACCTCGGCCTGCCGCAGGACGTCGGCCCCGGTGATGTCCTGCTCCTCGATGACGGCCTGATGCAGCTGCAGGTCGTCGAGGTGCAGGGTGAGCGGATCATCAGCACCGTGCTCAACGACGGGGTGCTGTCTGATCGCAAGGGCCTGAACAAGCAGGGCGGTGGCCTGTCGCTGGGCGCGTTGACCGAGCGCGACAAGGAGCTGATCGGGATCGTCGCCAAGATCGGTGTCGACTTCATCGCCGTTTCCTTCTGCCGCAATGCGCAGGACATGAACGATGCCCGCGCGATCGCCGAATCGCACGGCTGCTACGCCGCGCTGGTGTCCAAGATCGAGCGCACCGAAGCGATCGAGAACCTGGAGGAGATCGTCGAGGCCAGTGACGTGGTGATGGTGGCGCGCGGCGACCTCGGCGTGGAAATCGGCGATGCCGAACTGCCGGGCCTGCAGAAGAAGATCATCAAGGCTTCGCTGGCGCAGAACAAGGTGGTGATCACTGCCACCCAGATGCTGCAGTCGATGGTGGAAAGCCCGATCCCGACCCGCGCGGAAGTGCTGGACGTGGCCAACTCGGTGATCGACGGCACCGATGCGGTGATGCTGTCGGCCGAAACCGCTGCCGGTGCGTATCCGGTCAAGGCCGTGGAGGCGATGGCGCGCATCTGCCTGGGCGCCGAGCGCCAGTTCCAGACCGAGACCGACTTCAATGCGTCGCCGCGCAACCTGGAGCGCGCCGACCAGGCCATCGCGATGGCGACCATGTTCCTGTCCCAGCACGTGGGCGTGCGGGCCATCGTGGCCATGACCGAGTCCGGCGGTACTGCGCGCTACCTGTCGCGCTTCCGCGCCAAGGCACCGGTGTTCGCGGTGACCCGCCATGACGGCGCACGCCGGCAGATGGCGCTGATGCGCGATGTGTTTCCGATCAATTTCGACAGCCGTGGCCTGACCCCGCGCGAAGCCGCACGTGGCAGCATCCGCCTGCTGGTCGAATCGGATCTGCTGCAGGCCGGCGATCGGGTGGTGTTCACCAGCGGTGAGCACATGGAAACCCACGGTGCGACCAACACCCTGCGCCTGCTCGAGGTGGGCGAAGACGGTCGCGCCAGCGGTCTGGGCGATCTGTAACGGCTGCGGAACCGGGTCGGAGCCCCACCGGGGCTCTGACCGGAACGGCGCAGGACAGCGCCTCTCCTGAACGGACATTGGAATCGTTTCCAGTCTGGCCTCCACGTCGAGGCCACGGGCTGCGGGGCTATACTTACGTTTTTCCCGCACCCGCCACAGGAAGTACATGAGCATCGAACAGCTGGCTGAAACCGCCCAGGCCATGGTTGCCCCGGGCAAGGGCATCATCGCGATCGACGAATCCACCGGTACCATCGCCAAGCGCTTCGCCGGCGTGGGCATCGAGAACACCGAGGAGAACCGTCGCGCCTATCGCGAACTGCTGCTGACCACGCCGAAGCTCAACGAGCACATTTCCGGCGCCATCCTGTACGACGAAACCATCCGCCAGTCGACCAAGGACGGCGTGCCGTTCGCCAAGTACATGGCCGACCACGGCATGATTCCGGGCATCAAGGTGGACAAGGGTGCGCATCCGCTGGCCGGCTGCCCGGGCGAACTGGTCACCGAAGGCCTGGACGGCCTGCGCGAGCGCCTGCAGGAGTATTACAAGCTGGGTGCGCGCTTTGCCAAGTGGCGCGCGGTCATCAACATCGGCGAGAGCATTCCGTCGGGCACCTGCATCGAATCCAACGCCCATGCGCTGGCCCGCTACGCCGCGCTGTGCCAGGAATGCGGCCTGGTGCCGATGGTCGAGCCGGAAGTGATCATGGACGGCGACCACGACATCGAGACCTGCTACGAAGTCACCGAAGCCACCCTGCGTTCGCTGTTCGACGCCCTGTACCAGCAGAACGTGCTGCTGGAAGGCACCATCCTGAAGGCTTCGATGGTCATCTCGGGCAAGGACTGCGAAGAGCAGGCCGACGTCGAGGAAGTGGCCGAGTCCACCGTGATGTGCCTGAAGAGCACCGTGCCGGCGATCCTGCCGGGCGTGGTGTTCCTGTCCGGCGGCCAGAGCGATGAACAGTCCACCGCCCACCTCAATGCGATGAACCAGCTGGGCAACCTGCCGTGGCCGCTGAGCTTCTCCTACGGCCGTGCCATGCAGCAGGCGGCACTGAAGCTGTGGGCCAAGGACATGAAGGGCGACTACGCCGCCGCGCAGAAGACCGTGTTCGAGCGCGCCAAGGAAAACGGCCTGGCTGCACTGGGCAAGTGGAACGGTTGATCGGTTCCATCGCAGGATGAACAGGGCAACGCCGGCCTCACGCCGGCGTTTGCTTTTGCGGGTATCTTTTCCGCCTCCCGCGGGCCCGGCCGGCCCGGGGGACACACATGGAAGGCCAAGGAGAAAAAACATGCGTTTGGCAGCAATCACGCTGGCCGTTGCTACGGTCCTCGCCGCAGGCGGTTGCAACCGCTCCGGCAGCAATGCGGATGTGGGCAAGGCCCCGTCGCTCGAGTTCGACAAGCCCGTTTCCGGCGAGATCACCTCGCGCAGCGGCATCAATTTCAATGACGGCAGCCACCACCAGCTGTACCAGATCACGCTGGAGGACAAGCAGCTGGTGGGCATGAAGCTGACCGGTGCCCTCAGTGGCTCGATTGCCGTGTTCAACAATGGCAGCCTGGTCGCCAGCAGCCGCACCGGCTATGAGCGCAGCGGGGATGTATCGCTGGCGTTCCGCGCCAACGGTGCCGGCACCTACCAGGTGGCGGTCAACGCCGACAGCCCGACCGCCTACGGCCCTTACCGCCTGCGGGTGGAGAAGCTGGTGCCCTACGACGGCAAGCCCATCGCAGGCAGCGGCGAAGTCGTGGACATGCTGGTCTCCGGATCGCAGGACTACACCCTGCAGGTGGACAAGGCCGGCCTCTATGAGGTCAACCTGTCGTCCGATGCGTTCGATACCGTGCTGAAGCTGAAGGGCGGCGAGATCGACGCGGAGAACGACGATGGCGGTGACAGCACCAATTCGCGCCTGTCGCTGCCGTTGCAGCCCGGCAAGTACACGCTGGGCGTGCGCGGGCTGGACGACGATGCGTCCGGCACCTTCAAGCTGACCGTTGCCCGCACCGAGCTGCCGGGCAACATCGTCGAGCGCGACGGTACCCAACTGCCGCAGTCGGGCAGCGTGTTCACCATGCTCGACAGCGAAGGTCGCCGTCGCTTCCTGCTGACACTGGAGCGTCCGGGCGACGTTCGCCTGGATGCGATCTCCGGTCAGGTGGACACCGTGCTGCGTGTGGTCGGCGGTGATGTCGAGCTGGTCGACGACGACGGCGGCAACGGCACCAACGCGCGTCTGCAGGAATCGTTGCCGGCCGGTCATTACACGGTCGATGTTTCCAGCCTCAGCGACGAGCAGGGCCTGGTCGAGGTGCGCGTGCAGATCGATGGCGCCAGCGCTGCCGGCGCCGCGGCGTCGGCGGCCCGCGCAGCGGCGGATGCGGCGGCCGTGCCGGATGACGCCGCAGTCGACGCGGCCAGCCGCTGACGCGTCCAGGGGCACTTCCGCAATGAAAAGGCCGGGCATTGCCCGGCCTTTTCTTCAGTGCCGCCGCCCCGTGTTCAATGCGCGGCAGCGAAGCCGGTATCGCCCAGTGGCGGCAGCAGCGTGCCGCGCACTTCGTTGTCCGCGTTCTGCCCGGCACTGGCCAGGGCCTGCTGATACGCCTTGGCCGTGGCGGTATTGAAAGCAACCAGCACGATCCGCATCGGCTGTGCATGGCTGCGTTGCCACGCCAGGGTTTCCGTCACGGCGATCTGCGCGGCCTGGTACAGCGGATAGCCGTACACGCCACAACTGATGGCCGGGAACGCGATCGACTGCACCCCGAGCGATTCGGCCAGCTGCAGCGATTTCCAGTAGCAGTTGGCCAGCAGCGCGGGTTCATCGCGCAGGCCGTCGTGCCAGACCGGGCCCACCGTGTGCAGCACGTGCCGCGCCGGCAATGCATGGGCGCCGGTGGCGCGCACTTCACCGGTCGGGCAGCGCACGCCTGGGCGCAGTTCCGGCAGTTGCCGGCATTCGGCCAGCAGGCCGGGGCCGGCGGCACGGTGGATCGCACCGTCCACTCCGCCGCCGCCCAGCAGCGATTCATTGGCCGCGTTGACGATCGCATCCACCGCCAGGGTCGTGATGTCGCCCTGCCACACTTCGATCTTCATGCGTCCGTCTCCTGCCTGTCGGATGTTCCGCGCAGTACCTGCGGCGGCTGTACCCAGCGTAGGGGACAGGCCATCGATGCTGCGTCATGACCGTCTCACGCGCTGCGATCCGACGGTCTTCACGCACGATGGCGGTCGCCACCTTCACGCAGGCTGAAGCAGAAAGGGGTCAGAGCCTTTTCCGTATGGAAAAGGCTCTGACCCCATGTTTCCGAGGTGCGCCGGCAGGGTCAGAGCCCTCTCCCGGACGGGAAAGGGATCCGACCCTGTGCATCACGGCAGGCCGGCCAGCCAGTCGTCGTCGGAACCTTCGTTCACGTCGGCGAACAGGGGCGTGGAGAAGTAGCGCTCGCCGGTATCCGGAAGCATCGCCAGGATCACCGAACCCGGCTCGGCACGGGTGGCCACATCCAGCGCACTGGCGACCGTGGCGCCGGCGGAGATGCCGACGAAGATGCCTTCCTCGGCGGCCAGCCGGCGCGCGGTGGCGATGGCGCGTTCGTCGTCCACGCTCAGCAGCTCGTCCACCACGTCGCGGTTGAGCACGTCCGGCACGAAGTCCGGCGTCCAGCCCTGGATCTTGTGCGGCTTCCAGTCATCGCCCTTGAGCAGCGCGGCGCCGGCTGGCTCGGTGGCGATGATGCGGGTCTGCGGCCGTGCGACCTTCAGCACCTCGCCGACACCGGTGAGGGTTCCGCCGGTTCCCCAGCCGCTGACGAAATAGTCCAGGCGCCTGCCGGCGAAGTCGCGCAGGATCTCCGCCGCCGTCGTGTTGCGGTGGTAGGCCGGGTTGGCCGGATTGGCGAACTGGCTGGCGAGGAACCAGCCATGCTGTTCGGCCAGTTCGCGCGCCTTGCGCACCATGCCGCTGCCACGTTCCGCCGCCGGGGTCAGGATCACCTTGGCGCCGTAGGCACGCATCAGCTTGCGGCGTTCCACCGAGAACGTCTCGACCATGGTCGCCACGAACTTGTAGCCACGGGCGGCGGCCACCATCGCCAGCGCCACGCCGGTGTTGCCCGAGGTGGCTTCGACGATGGTGTCACCCGGCTTGAGCAGGCCACGGGCCTCGGCGTCGAGGATGATCGCCAGCGCCAGGCGGTCCTTGACCGAACCGCCGGGATTGAACGACTCGACCTTGGCGTAGAGGCTGACCTGCGGCGGCGCCAGGCGCTGCAGCTTGACGATGGGGGTGTTGCCGACGGTGTCGAGGATGGAGTCGTACAGGGCCATGGAAGCGCTCCGGAGGCGGGGCCACGCCAGGACGGCGGGCGGAAGAGGGAGGGCTGGCTGTTCACGCCAGCGGCTGCCGGCTGACCGTAGCGCCGGCATATGACGCCCGGAAATGACCAGATGCCTTTCTTAAACAACCTTTGGTTATAAGCTGGTGACGGTAATTGACCCTAGAGTGGACCTCCGCCCCTGCTGCCTGCCCGCCCATGACGCTGACCCAGCTGCGCTATCTGGTCGCCATCGCCGACGCCGAGCTGAACATCACGCTGGCTGCCTCGCGCGTGCACGCCACCCAACCCGGCCTGTCCAAGCAGCTCAAGCAGCTGGAGGACGAGCTGGGCTTCCTGTTGTTCGTACGCAAGGGTCGCAGCCTGGAGTCCGTTACCCCGGCCGGTACCGAGGTGATCTCCCGCGCGCGCGCCGTGCTGGCCGAGGCCAACAACATTCGCACCTACGCGGCCAACCAGCGCCGCGAAAGCCAGGGCCAGCTGATCCTGACCACCACCCATACCCAGGCGCGTTTCGTGCTGCCGCCGGCGGTGGCGGCGATCAAGCAGGCGTATCCGCAGGTCAGCGTGCACCTGCAGCAGGCCGCCGAAGCCGATGCGCTGGATCGGTTGAACCAGGGTGATGCGGACATCGCCATCATCAGTACGGCTGGTGGGGAGCCTGGCGATGGCATCGCCGTACCGTTGTTCCGCTGGCGGCGGCTGGTGGTGGTGCCCAAGGGCCATCCGCTGGATCGCGTGGGCCGCGCACCGGACCTGGCGGCGCTCGCCCGCCAGCCGCTGATCAGCTATGAATCGTCCACGCGCCCGAACTCGTCGCTGCAGCGTGCCTTTGCTGCCAACGGGCTGGTTCCGGATCTGGCGCTGACTGCGCTGGACGCCGATCTGATCAAGACCTATGTCCGTACCGGTCTGGGTGTGGGCCTGCTGGCCGAAATGGCGGTCAGTTCCCTCGACGAAGACCTCAAGGCATGGCCGGCACCCGCTCCGATCGCCGAGTGCATCGCCTGGGCGGTGCTGCCGCGTGACCGCGTGCTGCGTGATTATGCGCTGGAGCTGGTGCATGTGTTGGCGCCGCAGATCGATCCGCGGGACCTGCGCCGGGTACTGGACGGCAACCAGGTGGCCGCGTGGCCGCTGCCGCCGACCTGGGAATCGCTGACCCAGACCATCACGGTGTGAGGATGCTCGGGCAGGGCTGCGCCCTGCACCTGCGAAGAACTGGCGCAACAGCAACAACGCGGCCAGGCCCCGATGGATCGGCCGCGGAGAGGAACAACCGGATCGGATCCCCGCCAGGATCCGACCCGGTCCGACGCCCTCCGCCGGACCTGTCCGACTCTACGGCAGCCGCACGCCCAGCGGTCGTCCGGATACATCCCGACATACGCCGACACCGCCGCACAGACCCTTGCATGGAACGGGTTCAGGCCGCTATCGCGACGCCGGTTCCACGCCGGTAAACGCTTGGCATATACCGCCTTCGCGGGGGGATGCCTACACTCGGCGGCCGTGCATCAATCAGGACCGTTCATGTTGGCTCGTATCGCTTCGACCCTGGCCCTTGGCCTCAGCCTGGCTGTCCTGGCCGGGTGCGCAGGCAAACAGGAGGCCGCCGCGCGACGGCAGGGGGAAGCGGTGCCGGTCACCGCGCAGATCGTGCAGCCCACGCAATGGAACGACACCCTGCAGGCGCTGGGTACGGCCAAGGCGCGGGAGTCGATCAGCGTCACCGCCAAGGTCAGTGAGATCGTGGAGAAGGTGCACTTCGAAAGCGGCCAGCAGATCGCTGCGGGTGCGCCGATCGTGACTCTGCGTGGCCAGGCCCAGGAAGCGGCGCTGGTGCAGGCGCAGGCCACCTTCCACGAGGCCGACCAGCTGTACCGCCGGCAGCGCGAACTGGCCACGCAGCGGTTGGTGTCCAGCGCCACGCTGGATACGCAGAAGTCGATCCGCGATGCCGCCGAGGCCCGTGTCGCGCAGATGCAGGCCGACATCGGCGACCGTCGTGTGCGTGCGCCGTTCGCAGGCGTGCTGGGTATCCGCCAGGTCAGCCCTGGCACGCTGCTGACGCCGACCACGGTGATTGCCACCCTGGACGACATCGAGCGCATGCACGTCGATTTCCAGGTGCCCGAAGTGGAACTGGCCGCGCTTTCGGCGGGCGACAAGGTCAGCGCGACCAGCGTCGCGTGGCCGGGGCGCACGTTCGAAGGAGAGGTCACCACCATCGATGCACGTATCGACCCGGCCACCCGCGCGGTGACCGTGCGGGCCGACTTCGCCAACGCCGACCATGCGCTGCGCCCGGGCATGCTGCTCGATGTGCGCCTGTTCCGCCCCGAGCGCCCGGCGCTGGTGATCCCGGAGATCGCGGTGGTGCAGGTGGGCCGTGACAGTTTCGTGTACCGCATCGGCGCCGACGACAGCGTCGAGCGCGTGGACGTGGTCACCGGCGCGCGCCGTGCGGGCGTGGTCGAGATCAAGCAGGGGCTGGCCGCCGGTCAGCGCATCGTGGTCGACGGCACCGGCAAGCTGCGCCCGGGTCTGAAGGTGGCCGCCCGTGATGCGGCGCCGGCCAGCGGTGCCAAGCCTGCCGATGCGCCTGCGCCGGTCGCGACCGAGGAACACGGCGGATGAAGCTGTCCGACGTTTCCATCCAGCGGCCGGTGTTCGCCGTAGTGATGAGCCTGCTGCTGCTGGTGCTGGGCATCATGTCCTTCACCCGCCTCACGCTGCGCGAACTGCCGGCCATCGACCCGCCCATCGTGTCGGTGTCGGTTGACTACACCGGTGCCTCGGCGGCAGTCATCGAAAGCAGGATCACCCAGGTGCTGGAAGATGCGCTCGCCGGCATCGAAGGCATCGATACCATCAACGCGCGCAGCACCAACGGCCGCTCGCAGGTCAGCATCGAGTTCACCTCCAACCGTGATATCGAGGCCGCGGCCAATGACGTGCGCGATGCCGTCAGCCGGGTTGCCGACCGCATGCCGGAAGAGGCGCGCCCGCCGGAGATCGCCAAGGTCGAGAGCGATGCCGATCCGATCATCTGGTTCAACATGGTCTCCTCGACCATGGATACGCTGGAGCTGAGCGACTACGCCGACCGCTATGTGGTCGACCGCTTTTCCAGCCTCGATGGCGTCGCCCAGGTCCGTATCGGTGGTCGCCAGCGCTATGCGATGCGCATCTGGCTGGACCGCGATCAGCTGGCCGCGCGTGGACTGACCACCGGTGATGTGGAAACCGCGCTGCGCAACGAGAACGTGGAACTGCCCGCCGGGCGCATCGAATCCACCGACCGCGATTTCACCCTGCGCGTGGAACGCAATTACATCAAGCCCGAAGACTTCGCGACCATCCCGCTGGGCAAGGGCAGCGACGGTTACGTCGTGCGCATGGGCGACGTGGCGAAGATCGAGCTGGCGTCGGCCGAGCGCCGCGCCTATTACCGCAGCAATGGCGAGCCGGGCATCGGCCTGGGCATCGTCAAGACCTCCACCGCGAACTCGCTGGACGTCGCGCGCACCGCGCGCGCCGAAGCCGAGCGGGTCGCGTTGACGCTGCCCAAGGGCACGCAGATCTTCGTTGCCTTCGACAACACCACCTTCATCGAAGCGGCCGTCGATCGCGTCTATGCCACATTGGTGGAGGCGATGATCCTCGTGCTGGCGGTGATCTGGCTGTTCCTCGGCAGCTTCCGCGCAGCGCTGATTCCGGCCGTGACGGTACCGGTGTGCCTGGTGGCCGCATTCATCGCGCTGTACGCGTTCGATTTCTCGATCAACCTGCTGACATTGCTGGCGCTGGTGCTGTGCATCGGCCTGGTGGTCGACGATGCGATCGTGGTGGTGGAGAACGTGCAGCGCCGGATCGATCTGGGTGAGCCGCCGCTGGTGGCGTCCAAGCGGGGTACCACGCAGGTGGCCTTCGCGGTGATCGCGACCACCGCGGTGCTGGTGGCGGTGTTCCTGCCGGTCGGGTTCCTCGAGGGCAACACCGGGCGCTTGTTCCGCGAGCTGGCGGTGGCGCTGGCCGCGGCCGTGGCGCTGTCCGCGTTCGTGGCGTTGACGCTGACACCGATGATGGCCTCCAAACTGCTCAAGCCGCATACCGGGCAGGCGCCGCGGGGCCTGCATGGCTTCGTCAACCGCAACCTGGAGCGGCTGGCCGGCGCCTACGGCCGCATCCTGCAGCGCCACGTCGACCGTACCTGGATCTACCTGCTGGTGATGGCGGCGGCATTGGCTGCCAGCTGGCTGCTGATCAAGGTGCTGCCCTCGGAGCTGGCGCCAGCTGAGGACCGCGGTTCGTTCCAGATCATGATCGACGGCCCGGAAGGCGCAGGCTACGACTACACCGTGCAGCAGGTGCAGCAGGTCGAAGCGATGCTGGCGCCCCACGTCGGAGCGGACAAGCCGATCGTGCGCGCCAACCCGCGCGTGCCCGGTGGCTGGGGCGCAAGCGAGGAAATGCACACCGGCCGGGTGAGCATCTTCCTGCAGCCGTGGCGCCAGCGCAGCGAAGGCACCCCGGAGGTCGCCAATGAGCTGCAGAAGGAGCTGGACACCATCCAGGGCGTGCGCGTGCGCACGCAGGTCGGCGGTGGCCTGGTCCGCAGCGGCGGCCAGCCCTTCCAGATCGTGCTGGGAGGCCCGGAGTACGCCGAGATCGCGCAGTGGCGCGACCGCATCCTGCTGCGCATGGCCGACAATCCCGGCCTGGTCGGCCCCGACTCGGACTACAAGGAAACCCGCCCGCAGATGCGGGTGAACATCGACCGCCAGCGTGCGGCCGACCTGGGCGTGCCGGTCACCGCAATCGGCTCGGCGCTGGAAACGATGATGGGCTCGCGTCGTGTCACTACCTTCGTCGACAACGGCGAAGAGTACGACGTGCTGGTCCAGGCGGGCCGCGACGGGCGCGCCACGCCGGCCGATCTGGCCGCGATCCGCGTGCGTGCCACCTCCGGTGAGCTGGTGCCCTTGTCGAACCTGGTCACCCTGAGCGAGGTTGCCGAGGCAGGCACCTTGAACCGCTTCAACCGCCTGCGCTCGATCACCATCAGCGCCGGCCTTGCGCCGGGCTACCCGTTGGGCGAGGCCATTGCCTGGGCACAGAACGTCGCGCGCGAGGAGCTGCCGCAGTACGCGCAGGTGAACTGGAAGGGCGAGTCGCGCGAGTACCAGAGCGCCGGCGGTGCGGTCCTGCTGACCTTCGCCATGGCCCTGCTGGTGGTGTACCTGGTGCTGGCCGCACAGTTCGAGAGCTTCATCCATCCGCTGACGATCATGCTGACGGTACCGCTGGGCGTGCTCGGCGCGCTGGTCGGCCTGTGGTTGAGCGGGGGCACAGTGAACCTGTTCAGCCAGATCGGCATCGTGATGCTGGTCGGCCTGGCGGCGAAGAACGGCATCCTGATCGTCGAGTTCGCCAACCAGCTGCGTGACGACGGCCGCAGCGTGCGCGAGGCCATCATCGAATCATCGATGGTGCGCCTGCGTCCGATCCTGATGACCTCCATCGCCACCGTGGTCGGCGCGATTCCGCTGGTGGTGGCCGGTGGACCGGGTTCGGCGAGCCGTGGCACGATCGGTATCGTGATCATCTTCGGCGTCACCCTGTCCACCTTCCTGTCGCTGTTCGTGGTGCCGGCGTTCTACGCACGGCTGGCCCCGTACACCCGCTCGCCGGAAGCAGTGAAGCGCGAGCTGGAAAAGCAGGAAGCAGCGTCGCCCTCGGTGGGCGGGCATGCCTGACCGTCGCGCCGACGGGGGCGGATCCCTTTCCCCGCAGGAAAGGGCCCCGACCCCAGTGCTGCGCGGCGACGGTTTCCAGCTGCGTCCATGGCGCGGCGGCGACCTCGAATCGCTGCTGCGTCATGCCAACGATGCCGAGGTGTCACGCGGCCTGCGCGATCGCTTCCCCTATCCCTACACACGTGAGGACGGTGAGGCGTTCCTTGCCGGTCGCGTGTTGACCCCGGGCACCCTGGCACTGGCCATCGAGATCGACGGCCAGGCCTGCGGCAGCATCGGTGCCCAGCCGGGCGTGGCCGAGCGTGGGCATACCGCCGAGCTGGGCTACTGGCTTGGCCGGGCGTACTGGGGGCGGGGCATCATGACCCGCGTGGTGGGCGTCTTCGCGCCGTGGGTGATGGACGAACTGCGCCTGTTCAGGCTTCAGGCCACCGTGGTGGACTTCAATCTGGGGTCGGCCCGGGTGCTGGAAAAGAACGGTTTCCAGGAAGAGGGCGTGGAGCGCTGCGCCATCTACAAGCGCGGCACCCTGCATGACCTGCGTCGGTTCGCGCGGGTGCGCACCGAGCTGCCCTGAACGGCGCCGGGCCATGCCTGGCGGATGCGTTCCGGCGCTATCGCAGCGACCTTCGATCAGGGAGAATCGACCGGTCCCTTCCAGCCGACGGGACGTCCATTCACCCCGCCGACTGGAGAGAGCGCGCGTGGAAGCTACCGTACATTTCGTCAACAGCATCATCTGGAGCAAGGCACTGATCTTCGTGTGCCTGGCGGCCGGCCTTTATTTCAGCGTCCGCACCCGCTTCATGCAGATCCGCGGCTTCGTGGAAATGTGCCGCCTCACCGTCAAGGGCGAAAAGTCCGACGCCGGCGTTTCTTCGTTCCAGGCCCTGGCCATGTCCATGGCCGGGCGCATGGGTATCGGCAACATCGCCGGCGTGGCCACAGCCATCGCCTTCGGTGGCCCCGGTGCGATCTTCTGGATGTGGGTGATGGGCTTCCTCGGTGCATCCACCTCATATGTGGAATGCACCCTGGCGCAGATCTACAAGACCAAGGATGCCGAAGGCCGCTACCGTGGTGGCCCGGCCTACTACATTGAAAAGGCGATGGGCCTGAAGTGGTATGCCATGGCCTTCGCCATCGCCACGATCATCGCCGCCGGCTTCCTGATGCCGGGGGTGCAGGCCAATGCCATCGCCGACAGCATCATCAATGCCTGCCGTGGCGGTGCGCTGTGCGGTCCGCTGGATGGCCAGGCCTTCGGCATGGAATCGGTTGCCGCGCTCAAGCTCGGCATCGGCATCGTGGTCGCGCTGCTGCTGGGTGTGGTGATCTTCGGCGGCGTCAAGCGCATCGCCACCTTCGCCGAGATCGTGGTGCCGTTCATGGCGGCGGCCTTCATCCTGATGGCCATCGTCATCATGATCCTCAATGCCGACCAGGTGCCGGAGATGTTCGGCATCATCTTCAACAGCGCGTTCGGCACCCATGCGGCGTTCGGCGCGATGATGGGCCTGGCGATCGAATGGGGCGTCAAGCGCGGCATCTACGCCAACGAAGCCGGACAGGGCTCGGGCCCGCACGCGGCGGCGGCCTCGGAAGTCTCGCATCCGGCCAAGCAGGGCTACGTGCAGGCGTTCGCGATCTACTTCGACACCATGATGGTGTGTACCGCCACCGCGTTCCTGATCCTGGCCAGCGGCACCTACAACGTGTACTCGCCGGTGGAAGGCGCGGCTCCGGTGTTCCAGGGCCTGGCCGGCATTCCGGAAGGGGCGGGCTATGCGCAGGCCGGCGTTGAAGCCGTGCTGCCGGGCTGGGGCGCGTCGTTCGTCTCGCTGGCGATCTTCTTCTTCGCCTTCACCACCATCATGGCGTACTACTACATGGCCGAGACCAATCTCAGCTATGTGAACCACAACAAGCACCGTCCGCTGACCGTGTTGTGTCTGCGCCTGGGCATCATCGCCATGGTGGTGTTCGGTGCGTTCCACAACGCGACCCTGGCCTGGGGCCTGGGTGACATCGGCGTGGGCCTGATGGCCTGGCTGAACATCATCGCCATCTTCATCATCCAGAAGCCCGCCATGCTGGCGCTGCGCGATTACGAACGACAGAAGAAGCTGGGCCTGGATCCGACGTTCGATCCCGATGCACTGGGCATCCGGAACGCCGATTTCTGGCGCCAGCGCAAGCAGGAGAACGTGTAAGTGAACAACCCCTGGAACAACCGCCGCCCGTCCGCTCGTCCGCCGCGCGCCACACCGTTGCCGCGCACGGACCTGCCGGCAACGGGCGGCGGTGGACGCGGAGGCAGCGATGAGCTGCGCCTGTACGGCCTGAATGCCGTGCTGGCCGCGTTCGCAGCGCGGCCGCAGGCACTGCGCAAGCTGTATCTGCTGGAGGCCCGGATTCCGCGCCTGCAGCCGCTGTTGAAGTGGTGCGTGGCCAACCGCGTGGGTTACCGCGTGGTCGAGGAAGGCGATCTGAACAAGCTGGCCGGCACCACCCACCACGAAGGCGTGGTGGCCGACGTGCTGCGTGCGCCGACCGTGCCGCTGGCGCAGTGGCTGCAGCAGATCGGCGAAGGCCCGTCACTGGCGCTGTGGCTGGATGGCGTAGGCAATCCGCACAACCTCGGCGCGATCCTGCGTTCGGCGGCGCACTTCGGCGCGAAGGCGCTGCTGTTGCCGGCCGGCAGCACGCTGGCGCTGTCCGGTGCGGCTGCCCGCGTGGCCGAAGGCGGTGCCGAAGCAGTGCCGCTGGTGCAGCTGCCTGCGACCCCGCAGGCGATGGCCCAGCTGCGCGATGCCGGCTTCGGTCTGGCGGCCACACTCGTCGATGGCGGTGACGATGTATTCCGCACGTCGCTGCCGGCGCGTCTGGTCTACGTCATGGGCGCCGAAGGCGAGGGGATGGACCGCGACCTGGCCGGGGAATGTGACCTGCAGGTCTCCATTCCCGGCAGTGGCGCGGTGGAGAGCCTAAATGTGGCCTCGGCCACCGCAGTGCTGCTGGCGCAGTGGGCGAGCCGTCGCGACGGCTGACGGACAGGTCGCCGCCATCGGCTGCCAGGACCCGGCCCCCGTGGCCGGGTTTTTTTTGCGCGATGTGCCGGCGGGACCACCGCGGACGTCGTGCAGCGTCAAGGCGGCTTAAGGCGGATTGCGTCGTCTTGCGTTGCGTACAGCCTGATTTTTCCGATCAAGCATGCTTTTGAAACTTGCCTCATTGTTGCGCCCTCTTGCTCGACGCAGGTTGGAGTTCCATTCCTGTCAGGCAAGGTGTTCCACATGCATGGTCGTCATCGTTGCGCCCTCGGCGCGCTCCTCTCGCTGTCAAGCCTGCTTGCGTCGGTCGATGTGCATGCCAGTGCACGCAGTCTGGAAGGCGTCAATTTCACGGGTCCGCTGATCACCCCGAATCCGGCCGGCATGCCGAAGGGGCGCGGCTACATCGAACCCTATCTGGTACGTGTCGACAGCCGTGATCACTTCGATGACCGTGGCCAGCGCCAGCGCAGCGGTGAACGCAGTGGCGGCTGGACGGTGGTGGTGCCCATCGCCTATGGATTGGGCGAGCGGATCACCGGCCAGGTCAACCTGAGCGCGTCGCGCGCCGAATCCGGTGCCGCGCACAGCCGGGGTTTCCGCGCGGGTGACACCACTGCGCGCCTGCAGTATCTGCTGCAGGCGGCCAATGCGGATGGCACCCGGCCCGCGGTTTCAGTGGCGCTCGTGCAGCGTTTCAGCACGGGCAGCCATGACCGCATCACCGGCAATCCGCTCGACGCGCAGGGTGACGGCGTGCAGCGTACCGTCGCCGCGCTGGGCGTGCAGCAGGTGGTGTGGTTGGGCAACGAGCGGCCGCTGCGCTGGCGTGCCCAGCTCAGCGCGGGTCCGGCGCCTTCCCGCACGGCCCTCTCCGGTGCCAGCGTGTACGGTACCGCCGCAGGCTTCCAGGGCCACATCGCGCGCGGTTCGGTACTGGGCCTGTCGATCGGCGCCGAATACAGCGTCAACCCCCGCTGGGTGGCGGTGATGGAAGTGGCGGCCAGCCGCGAGACCCGGCAACGCCTCAGCGGCTTCGCTCCCGGCGCGGACGGCGCCATCGCGCGCGTCGACGAATGGCGCCCGGCCAGCCGTACGCTGACTTTCGCCCCCGCGTTGCAGTACCACTTCAGTCCCTCGCTTGGCCTGATCGCCGGCGTGGAGGTCACGGTGGCCGGCCGCAATGCCGCCCGCCTCATCAGCCCCCAGGTCGCCCTGGGCATGTCCTTCTGAGGGGGCGCGATGAACGTCGAATCGATCGTCAATGCCCTTCTCGGCGTGGTGTGGAGCCCTTACCTGGTGGTGCTGTGCCTGCTCGCCGGCCTGTACTTCAGCGTGCGCACCCGCTTCATCCAGCTGCGCGCGCTGCCGGACATGCTGCGCCTGGTGTTCCGCCATGAGCGGTCCGATGCAGGGGTGTCCCCGTTCCAGGCGTTGTCCCTGTCGCTGTCCAGCCGGGTGGGCGTTGGCAATATCGCCGGTGTGGCGATGGCCATCGCCTTCGGTGGTCCCGGTGCGATCCTGTGGATGTGGGTTGTCGCTTTCCTGGGTGCGTCCAGCGCCTTCATCGAATCGACGCTGGCGCAGATCTACAAGGATCGCGACGCCGGTGGCCAGTATCGGGGTGGCCCGGCCTACTACATCGAGAAGGGACTGGGCCAGCGCTGGTATGCGGTGCTGTTTGCACTGGTCGCCGTGCTGGCCGGCGCGATGCTGGCGGGTACGCAGTCCAATGCGATCACCAGCGCGGTGAATGAAGCCTGGGACGTACCGGTCGTGTTCACCACCGGCGTACTGCTGGTGGCGCTGGGTGCCATCCTTGTCGGCGGTGTACGCCGCATCGCCGGTGTCGCCCAGTGGCTGGTACCGCTGATGGCCATCGCCTATCTGCTGGTGGCCGCGATGGTAATGGTGCTCAACGCGGACAAAGTGCCGGAGGTCGCAGCGCTGGTGCTGCGCAGTGCCTTCGGCATGGATGCAGCGTTCGGCGCCATGATCGGCACGGCGATCCAGTGGGGCGTGCGCCGCGGCGTGCTGTCCAACGAAGCCGGCATGGGCAGTGGTGCGCACCCGGCGGCCGCAGCGGAGGTCTCCCATCCGGTCAAGCAGGGCCTGGTGCAGTCGTTCTCGGTCTATATCGACACGATGGTGGTGTGCAGTGCGACCGCCTTCCTCATTCTGTCGACCGGCCTGTACAACGTCTACGACCCGGCGGTGAACGGCATTCCGGATGATGCGCGTCTGCTGCTGGGCAATCTGCCGGGCGTCGAGGCCGGACCGCGTTTCGTGCAGCACGCGGTGGAATCGGCATTGCCGGGCTTCGGCCGTTCATTCGTGGCGTTGGCCATCCTGCCCTTTGCGTTCACCACCATCCTGGCGCTGTACTACATGGCCGAGACCAACATCAGTTACCTGTGCCGGGACCGCCCGATGCCGTGGGTGATGGGCGGGTTCCAGCTGCTGTTCCTGCTGGCCACCGGCTACTCGGCGCTGAACAGTGCCACGGTCGCCTGGTCGCTGGGGGATATCGGCGTGGGCCTGATGAGCTGGTTGAACATCTTCGCCATCCTGCTGCTGCAGAAGCCGGCGCTGGCCGCGCTGCGCGATTACGAGCACCACCGTCGCTTGGGGACGGATCCCCTGTTCGATCCGCACCGGCTTGGTGTTCGCAACACCTGCGCGTGGGAACGGTAACTGTCCGGGCAGATGGGGTGACCCAGCCTGGTGGGTGCGATCCCCTCTGGTGGGTGCGGACCTCGGTCCGCACCTCCTTTCCCGCTGCACCCGCCGGGCATCGCCCGGCGTGGCCCCCTCACTCGTTCGGCGGTGTGGTCGCTTTGGCTTCACTGCCGAAGTTGCCGTCGGCTTCTGCGGCCAGGTAGGCGAATACGGTGTATGCCGCCACATTCTGCGCCAGCGCCTTCGGGTCGATCTTGTCCAGCGTGTCGTCGGCGGTGTGGTGCAGGTGGAAGTAGTCCGAACCATCCTGTGCCAGCCACGCCCAGGCGCCACCCTTGGCCGCCAGCGGGCCGATATCCGGCCCCGGGCCGCCCTTGTCGGCTGCGTACTCGATGCCCAGCGGCTTCATCACCTCGGCGATCTGCCGGGTCGCTTCGCGCGAGCCTTCCGGGTTTGGCGAGCCGGTATTGAACGCATAGATGCGGCCGGCACCGAAATCGCTCTCGGCAGCCAGCTGGTGCAGCGCCACGTCCTTTGCATGTGCTTCGGCGTAAGCCTTGCCGCCGTACAGCCCCTGCTCTTCGTTGGCGAACGCGATCACCCGGATCGTGCGCTTGGGGGCCTGCTTGAGCTGGCCGATCAGATGCCCCGCGGCCATGGTGATGCCGACACCTGCGCCGTCATCGACGGCACCGGTGCCCAGATCCCACGAATCCAGATGGCCACCGATCACCACGACTTCCTTGGGCAGGGTGCGGCCAGTGATCTCGCCGATCACGTTGTAGGAGGTCGCCGTACCGTCCCAGCCGCAGTCCAGCGCGACTTTCACCGTAGTGCTGCCACGTGCCAGCAGACGTGCCAGCTGGTCGGCATCGGGCACCGACAGGGCCGCGGACGGTACCGGGGTCAGGCCGTCATCGAATCGGGTGATGCCGGTGTGCGGCACGCGGTGCGAATCGGTGCCGGCCGATCGCATCAGGAAGCCGACGGCGCCCTTGCGGATCGCTTCGGAAGGTCCCTTGCTGCGGATCGCGCCACCACGGCCGTAGTCGCGGCCATCGCGGAACGGCAGCATCTGGTAATCGACGAAGGCGATCTTGCCCTTCAATGAACCGGCGGGCGCAGCCTGCAGCGCGGCCAGGTCGGCGAAGCGCACAACCTCTGCTTCAACGGTACCGCCCGGGCTGCCACCCAGTGCGGTGATCTGCAGCGGCTGCGGGTTCCTGCCGGTCACGGCGGCGTGTTCGCTGCGGCGCTCCCACTTCGGGAAGGTCACCGGTTCTTTCCAGACCTTGTCGAAACCCAAGGCCTTGAACTTGGCTTCGGCCCAGGCGACCGCACGCGCGTCGGCTTCGCTGCCGGCGATGCGTGGACCGATTTCGGTGGTCAGCGACTCGACCACCTTCCAGCCGGTGTCATCGGCCAGGGCCTGATCGCGCAGCTGCGCGGCCGTGGCCAGCGACGCCGGGGGCAGGGTAGTGGCGCGCGGTGCCGCGAAGGCCGGGGCGGCCAGCAGGGCAAGGGAGGATGCGATGGCAAGGACGCGGCGACGCATGGACAACTCCGGGAAGGGACCAAGCCTTGGAGCTTAACAGTCGTTCAGACGCGCGCATGGGCGGGAGGTCATGTCCGGAGCGAACGCTGTTTTCCGCCACATCCGGCAAAGCGAAAGCCCCGCCGGAGCGGGGCTTTCACATGCGGCGGGCTCGCCGGGTACGGCCCGGCGCTACGCCTTATTTCTTCAGGCTGTCGCGGATCTCGCGCAGCAGCACCACTTCCTCGGCCGGGGCGGCGGGAGCGGCTTCCTTCTTGCGCGACAGACGGTTGATGACCTTGATCACCAGGAAAATGGCGAACGCCACGATCACGAACTGGATCAGGGTGTTGATGAAATCACCGTAGCCGATCACCACCGCCGGAATCTCCTTGCCGTCCGGCCCGATGCGTGCCGGCGACAGCGTCCACGCCAGCTGCGAGAAGTCCACCTTGCCGATCAGCAGGCCCAGCGGCGGCATGATGATCTTCTCGACCAGTGCAGTGACGATCTTGCCGAAGGCGGCGCCGATCACCACGCCGACGGCGAGGTCGATGACGTTGCCGCGCATCGCGAATTCCTTGAATTCGGTGAGCACTCCCATGTGTTTTCTCCTGTGGGGGATGTGGACAGCGCGCAGAGTAGCGCAGGTGGTGTCAGCCGGCGATCACGCCGTGGCGCTCGGCCACGTTTTCCAGGCGCGCGCTGAAACGGTCGCCCGGCTTCAGTGCGGCCACTCCGGACGGCGTGCCCATGAACACCAGGTCACCGGCGCGCAGCTGCCACAGCTTGGACAACTCGTGCAGGATTTCCGGCACGTTCCAGATCATCTGGTCCAGCAGGGCCTGCTGACGCACTTCGCCGTTGACTTCCAGCGACAGGTTCAGCGCCGCCAGATCGCCCACTTCGCCGGCATGCACGATCTCGCTGATCGGTGCGGAGGCATCGAAGCCCTTGGCGGCGTCCCAGGGATGGCCCTTCTCCTTGGCGGCCGCCTGCAGATCGCGGCGGGTCAGGTCCAGGCCGACGGCATAGCCGTACACCAGCGCTTCGGCATCGGCCACGGGAAGCTCGCCGGCCGGGGCATCACGACCGATGGCCACCACCAGCTCCACTTCGTGATGCAGGTTGGCCGTCGCGGGCGGATAGGGGATGGCATCGTCATGGCCGACCACCAGCGCATCGGCAGGCTTGCTGAAGAACATCGGCCGGCCGCGGTCGTCGGCCGCCGGCACCGCGGCTCCCATTTCGCGCGCATGGTCGGCAAAGTTGCGACCCACGCAGTAGACGCGGTGCACGGGGAAGCTGCCACCGCCCACCACCGGAACACGCGGCGTGGCAGGTGCAGGGATCACATCGGAAACATCGGACATGCGGGCATCCAGGAAGGGAATGCCCGCAGTCTAGAACGCATGGCGCCCGCCGTCAGCGGGCACGCCGGCCGGCAGGGCTCAGCGCGAGGCCGGCAGCACCGGCTTGCGCACCACCCGGTACTCGCCCTCGACCACGGTCGGGTCGGCCGGTCGGGCTGCACCCGCCTTGCGCGAGGCCAGCAGCTTCCACGCCAGGCCGACCAGGATCATCGCCGCACCGACGAACACGCCGATGAACACCATCGCGGCCAGGATCGCCAGGCCGAGCAGGCCCACGGCAACGCGCACCAGCGGGTGACGCGGCTTGCGCGGCGCGAACAGGGTGCGGAACTGGTTGAAGGCGGAATCGCGATTGAACATGGCGGCTCGATGGGCTGGGAAATCAGCGAAACCAGAGTATCGGGAGCCCGCACTGTCATTGAGTGAAAAACTCGTTAAATATAGCCTGTGCTTATTACGAATCAATGACTTGTGTTCATCCTGCAGCCAGTCACCTGAGCAGGCATGCGACAATGCTTCTTTACTGTCCGAGCCTTCGCCATGACTGCCGCTGTTGCCCTGATCGCCCTTGATGCCATTGCCGATGGTGCGTTTGCCGAGGTCGAAGCAGTGGTCGAGGGCGATGCCGAGTCGTTGCTGCTGTATCGCGACGGCGCACAGGTGCGCGCCTTCCTGAACATCTGCCCGCATGCCGGCCGTCGCCTGGACTGGGCGCCGGGGCAGTTCCTGAAGAGCCGCGAGGGGCATCTGGTCTGCGCCGCCCACGGCGCCTCGTTCGCGCTGGACAGCGGTGACTGCATCGCCGGCCCCTGCAAGGGCGACCGCCTGCGCGCGGTGCCGGTGGACGTGCGTGATGGGCAGGTCTACCTGGCCTGAGGCCAGATGCAGTCGAGCATGGCTCGACGCTACCGATCTGTCGAAGGCGGAGTGCCTGCCTTTGGCGTTGGTGTTGACGTTGCTTCTGCGGGTGCAGGGCGCAGCCCTGCCGATGAACCCGACCCTCAGAACATCAGGTTGATCATCAGCACCACCACACAGGTGTAGATCAGCGACAACGGTCCGCCGACCCGCCACATCTCGCGCGGGGTGTAGTTGGCCGGGCCGGTGATCATCGAGATGACCGGATTGGAGGCCGTCATCAGATTGTTGGAGGCCGACAGCGCCACGATCAGTGCGAACGCGGTGGGGTTGCCACCCGCCGCCAGCGCCAGATTCACCGCGATGGGCACCATCACGATGGTTGCGCCGACATGGCTGATCACCAGCGAGAACACCGTTGTCAGCAGCGCCAGGGCCAGCTCCAGCACCCACACCGGTATGCCGGTGGGGAGCTTGTCGATGGTGTGGCCGGCGACCCAGGCCGCCGCGCCGCTGGAGTCCATCGCCCAGCCGAGCGGGATCAGTCCGGCCATCATGAACACGGTTTTCCAGTTGATCGAGGCATAGGCCTCGTCCATCCGCAGCACGCCCGTCAGCAACATGCCGGCCACGCCGGTCATCAGGGTCAGCGCTACCGGAAGCTTGCTGGTCAGCGCGATCAGGATCGTCAGCGCGAAGATCGCCATGGCGATCTTGAACTTGTGCGGGCGCTGTTCGCCGGTCGGGTAGTCGGTGACCACCACGAAGTCACGGCTCTTGGCGGCCTGCGCCAGGTCGGTCCAGATGCTGTGGAAAACCAGCATGTCGCCAGCGCGCAGCTGCACGTCGCGCACGTCCTCGCGGATCACCTGTTTGTCGCGGTTGATCGCCAGCAGGCTGATGCCGCGCTCCTTGCGCAGGCGCAGGTCGGCCGCACTCTTGCCGATCACGTTCGAGGTCGGCGGCACCACCGCCTCGGAAATGCCCGCGCGGCTGGGATTGAACAGGTCGCCCAGGTGCTTCAGCCGCGAGGACATGCGCAGGAACTGGTTCTGGGCGAAATCGCCGATCTGCTCGCGCGGTCCCATCGCGCCCAGCACACTGCCCACCCAGATGCGCATTTCCGCCGGTGGCGCCAGCCGCGTATCGTTGCCGGTCTTCAGCGCCAGCAGCAGCGGCGCGTCATGCAGGCTCTCGGCCTCGCCCAGGGTCATGCCGACCAGCGGGCTTTCGGCGGTGACCACCAGTTCGAACACATCGCCTTCGATGCCGTAGGTTTTGGCGAAGTAGCTCTCGGTACGGGCCGGGGTGACCCCATCGTTGACCAGAGTCTCTTCCTCGATCAGCTTGCGATCGCCGTAATAGCGGAAGTACAGCAGCGAGGCGATCAGCAGCGCCACGCCGATCGGCAGCGGCGCGAACATGCGCAGCGGCTCGATGCTGGCCAGGCCGGAGGGCAGGTTGTTGTTGGCCGAGGCCAGCAGGTCGTTCAGCAGGATCAGCGGCGAGTTGCCGACCATGGTCAGCGCACCGCCCATCACGATCGCCGCCGAGATCGGCAGCAGCAGCCGCTGCATGGTCAGCCCGGTGCGTGCCGCCAACCGCGAGGCGACCGGCAGGTACAGCGCCATCACCGACGGGTTCTGCATGAAGGACGAGTTCAGGCCGGCGATGGCCGTGGTCATCATCAGCAGGCGCTGCTCGATGCCATGTCCGCGTCGCAGCAGCCAGGCCGCGAGCCGGTTCAGTGCGCCGGTGCGGTCAAGGCCCGCACCGAGGATGGTGGTGGCGATGATGCTCATCACCGCGTTGCCGGAGAAGCCGCCGAAGATTTCCTCCGGGGCGATCAGGCCGGTCACACCCAGTACCACCAGCACCACCAGCGCGACGACGTCGGCGCGGATCCGCTCGAACAGGAACATCGCCATCGTGAAGCCGACCAGCCCGAGTACGAGCTTCATGTCGTTGGTCAGCGTCAGCGCGGTATCCATGTGGGGCGCGGCGTCCTCGGGCGATCGTCAGGTGCGGTCGTACAACAGGTCCCAGACGCCATGGCCGAGCTTCTGGCCGCGGGTCTCGAAGTGGGTCTGCGGCCGCCATTCCGGGCGCGGCACGCTGCCCCGCGGACCGGCCCGGTTGACCAGGCCGGCGGTCGCATCGAGCACGTCCCACATCTGTTCGGCGTAGTCTTCCCAGTCGGTGGCGCAGTGCAGGCGGCCGCCCGCACGCAGCTTGCGCACCAGCAGCTCTGCGAAGGCCGGCTGCAGCAGGCGGCGCTTGTTGTGGCGCTTCTTGTGCCACGGGTCCGGGAAGTAGATGCGCACTTCATCGAGCGCGCCATCGGCGATCTCGTTCTGCAGTACTTCCACCGCGTCATGGTGGTACAGGCGCACGTGGTCGGCGTTGTCGTCGGCCAGGGCGTTCAGCAGGCGGCCGACACCGGGCGCGTGCACTTCGATGCCGATGTAGTCGCGCGACGGGTCATGCTGGGCAGCAAAGCGCAGTGCAGCGCCGTTGCCGAAGCCGATCTCCAGCACCTTGTGCGCCGGGCGACCGAAGGTGGCGTCCAGGTCGCGCGGCTGGCCGCTGTAATCCAGGCCGAAGCGCGGCCAGCGTTCGTCGAACGCGCGCTGCTGGGCAGGCGTGAAGCGGCCCTGGCGCAGCACGAAACTGCGCACCTCGCGGCGCCCTTCGCTGACGGTGAACGGCTTGGGCGGGGCCTTGGACCCAGCGCTGTCGAAAGGATTGGTCATCAGCCGATCAACCCATCCACCGGCGACGACGCGCTGGCGTAGCGCTTGCGCGGGATGCGCCCGGCCAGGAACGCCTCACGGCCGGCTTCGACCGCCTTGCGCATCGCGCTGGCCATCAGCACCGGGCTGCGCGCGCCGGCAATGGCCGTGTTCATGAGCACGCCATCGCAGCCCAGCTCCATCGCGATCGCCGCATCCGATGCCGTACCGACGCCGGCATCGACGATGATCGGCACCCGGGCGTCTTCGATGATCTGCAGCAGGTTGTACTTGTTCTGGATGCCCAGGCCCGAACCGATCGGCGCGGCCAGCGGCATCACCGCAGCGCAGCCGATCTCTTCCAGGCGCTTGGCCAGGATCGGGTCGTCGGAGGTGTAGACCATGACCTCGAAGCCATCCTTGACCAGCTGTTCGGCGGCCTTGAGGGTCTGCATCACGTCCGGGTACAGGGTCTTCTGGTCGCCCAGCACTTCCAGCTTGGTCAGGTTGTGGCCGTCCAGCAGTTCACGGGCCAGGCGGCACGTGCGCACCGCGTCTTCGGCGGTGTAGCAGCCGGCGGTGTTGGGCAGGATGGTGAAGCGCTCCGGCGGCAGCACGTCCAGCAGGTTCGGCTCGCCGGGGTTCTGCCCGATGTTGGTGCGGCGGATGGCCACGGTGACGATCTGGGCGCCAGCGGCCTCGGTGGCCAGGCGGGTTTCTTCCAGATCCTTGAACTTGCCGGTGCCGGTGAGCAGCCGCGAGCCGTAGGTCTTGCCGGCGATCACCAGCGAATCGGGGGAGACATGAACGTTCATGGCGCGATTATCGCTTATCCGCCTGAAGATGGGGTCGTCACTTCGATGCCGCCGGGAGGCAGGCGCAGGGGCAGCGCCTGCCTCCCGGCGAGCGCGCAGCGCGGGCGTCGTGCCTCAACCCCCACCCAGGGCGTGCACGATCTCCACCACGTCACCTTCGGCAAGGCGATGCTCGCCATGGCGGCTGCGGCTGACGATCTCGCCATTGACCTCGACCGCCACCCGGCGCTGCAGCAGCTGCTCGGCCTCGAGCAGGTCATGGAGGGTTGCCGAAGCGTGCAGGGTGCGGGGTTCGCCGTTGAGCTGGATGTTCATGGCGGCATTGTCGCGTATGGCCCGTCAGGACGGAAACCATCCGTTCCTCCGCACGGCGCCCGCATCGGCGCAGCCTGCGATTGGCGGGCTGCGCGGCAATTCATGCGGCGGCGCAGCGTGAGCAATCGTCGGTGCGGTGAAACCATTCACCGTGCGCCGGCGTACGCACGCCGGATCCTCAATGACGTCCCCACAGGAGTTCTTTACATGCTGCTCAGCAAACGCCCGATCCGCTCCCTGATGGCGGCCGCGATCGCACTGGCCGCGGTTCCGGCCATGGCAGGCGAATCCCCTTACTCGCACGCGGTGTTCTTCGGCGACAGCCTGACCGACGCGGGCTATTTCCGGCCGCTGCTGCCCCCGGCAACACAGCAGGTCACCGGCCAGTTCACCACCAATCCGGGCTGGGTCTGGTCGCAGCAGGTCGCCAACTACTACGGCCTGAACGGTACGCCCAACGGCAACGGCCAGAACGGCGACAACTATGCCGCCGGCGGTGCGCGCGTGTCGGTGGAGGTCACTGGTGCCCTGGGGCCCATTCCGTCGCTGAAGACGCAACTCACCCGCTACCTGGCCGCAAATGGCGGCAAAGCCGATGCCAACGCGCTGTACACCGTCTGGGGCGGCGCCAACGACCTGTTCGCGGCCGCTGCGGCGCCGGCACAGGCGCAGGCCATCATCGGCGCGGCCGTCACCGACCAGATCGCCCTGGTCGGCGCGCTGAAGCAGGCGGGCGCCCAGTACGTGCTGGTGCCGAACCTGCCCAACGTCGGCCTGACGCCGTCCTTCCGTGGCCCCAATGCCGCCGCCGCCACCGCGCTGTCGGCCGGCTACAACAACGCCCTGTATGGCGGGCTGAAGCAGGCGGGCATCGAATTCATCCCGTTGGATACCTTCACGGTGCTCAGTGAAGTGGCCGCCAATCCGGCCATGTACGGTTTCACCAACGTCACCAGCACGGCCTGCACCATCGACCCGGCCAATTCGACGCAGAGCATCATCGGCTGCAACCCGACGTCCTACGTCAGCCCGGATGCCGCGAAGACCTACCTGTTCGCCGACGGCGTGCATCCGACCACGGCAGGCCATGCACTGCTGGGCCAGTACGCGGTATCCGTGCTGGAAGGCCCGCGCCTGCAGCAGGTGCTCAGCCATTCGGCGCAGACCATCGGCCGTTCGCGCGCCGACCAGGTCGGCATGCATCTGGGCGGTCGTCCGGCTGACGGCCTGTCGTGGTGGGGCGGTGTGCGCGGCGACATGCAGCGTTATGACCACGCCGATCTCTACGACGGCCTGGCGCCGGCCGGCCTGTTCGGTGTCGACTGGTCGCGTGACGGCATGGTCTTTGGCGGCTTCGGTGGCTATGGACGCATGGATGCCGATTTCGGCAACAGCCGCGGCGATTTCACCCAGTCCGACACCACGCTGGGCCTGTTCGCTGGCTGGTACGGCGAGCGTGCCTGGGTCAACGGGCAGGTCAGCTACAGCTGGCTCGACTACGACGTGACCCGCAAGGTGCAGCTGGGTCCGGCCACCCGTGAGCATGGCGGTTCGGCAGATGGCAGCAATCTCACCGCCGCCATCAATGCGGGGTACGAGTTCGGCACCGAGGGCGGCTTCCGCCACGGTCCGGTGGCTGCCGTGATCTGGCAGAAGGTGAAGATCGACGGCTATACCGAGAGCGCCGACGCTGGCACGCTGGCCACTGCGCTGGGTTACAACAACCAGGAGCTGGACTCCACTGTCGGTCGCATCGGCTGGCAGGCGCGCTTCGATGGCGGCACCTTCAAGCCCTACGTGCAGGCCACCTACGATCACGAGTTCGAAGACACCAAGCAGGCCAGCGCCTGGCTGCAGTCCCTGCCGGAGCTGGGCAGCTACCGCGTGCCGGGCCTGAAGTTCGACAAGGACTACGCCACCGTGGTGCTGGGCGCCCGCACGGAGCTGTTCGGGCTGCAGAGCAACATCGGCCTGAGCACCTCCACCGCGCAGAAGCGTGCACGTGACGCGACGCTGTTTGCCAGCTTCAGCGGCAGTTTCTGACGAACGCACCTTCCCAGGCCCCGCAAGGGCCTGGGAAGGCTGCATGGCAGCGTCGGGCCATGCCCGGCGCATGCGGTGGCCACCATTGCGCAACACCGGCCCGACCGCATAGACTTTCACCACGCGACGCGGGCGTAGCTCAATGGTAGAGCTGTAGCTTCCCAAGCTACTGACGAGGGTTCGATTCCCTTCGCCCGCTCCATCTTCCGCAACGATGCGTGTGTTTTCCGGATCGGCCGCGAACCTGGATGTTTCCCCTTTTGCATCTTTCTGTGCCTGCCGGCTCTGTGAGTCGGTGAAGCGTGGGCGCTTCCCGTGCTTGCCGATGGTCTGGCGGGGCGATAAGCCGGTAAAGTGCGGCAACATTCAAGCCAGTGGCAGGGGGGGGGGAATGCGGAATCGGATTCTTGCGGTTGCGTTGATGGGTATTGCGGCGGCGTGCACGCCGACCGAAGAAGATGCAAGAAAACAGAAGGTCGAGGCTGATCGGGCCATAGCGGAGGCGGGGGTCCGTCGGGCGCTGAAGGATCCTGACTCGGCAAAGATCGTCATCCGTCAGGCGTTTGCGATGTTCGACGGTACGATTGTCTGCGGGATGGTCAACGCGAAGAACAGCTTCGGCGGCTACACGGGCGACCGCGCGTTCATGATCAACGTCAATGCGGATGGCAGTACCGGTGCGCCCTCCGTTGCGCAGGACGACGTCAGCAGCGCGGTATCCGTGGAAATGTGCGATTTCCAGCGGGACTATGCCGCACAGCCTGGCCACGTCGGCAAGGCGGTCACGCCGGAGCAGTCCAGAGAGCTTTTGGCGGCCTACACCAAGAGGGTGCGGGAGGTCGTTGCACGGATCAACACGGGCCGATAAAACGCGGCAGCCGCAGCCCGACGGCATCGGTGTCGGGCTGTTGCTGGCTGGACTGTGGCGCCCTGTCTCGGCAACCACGCGGCATCATCCGCCCGCCACACGGCCGCGCTATGCTGCGCGCCTGCCGACCGATCCCGCCGCGATGAAGCTCGCCATCCTGTCCCGCAACAGCTCCCTGTATTCCACCCGCCGGCTGGTCGAGGCGGGGCGTGCGCGCGGCCACACGGTGCGCATCCTCGATCCGCTGCGCTGCTACATGCGCATCGCTGCCGACGGATTCTCGATGCACTACAAAGGGCGGCCGATGACCGGTGTGGACATGGTCATTCCGCGCATCGGTGCGTCGATCACGCGCTATGGCACTGCGGTCCTGCGCCAGTTCGAGCTGATGGGCGCGCGTACGCCCAATCCGTCCGACGCGATCCTGCGCTCGCGCGACAAGCTGCGCGCGCATCAGCTGCTGGCGGCCAAAGGCATCGACATGCCGGTCACGGTGTTCGGCGATAACCCCGATGACACCGTCGATCTGCTGTCGATGCTGGGGCCGCCGCCGCATGTGGTGAAGCTCAACGAGGGAACGCAGGGGCGCGGCGTGATCCTGACCGAAAAGGCCAGTGCCTCGCGCGGGATCGTCGAGGCGCTGCGTGGCCTGTATGCCAACTTCCTCATGCAGGAGTTCATCGGAGAAGCCAAGGGGGCCGATCTGCGCTGTTTCGTGGTCGGCGACCAGGTGGTGGCCTCGATGCAGCGGCAGGCGCCTGAAGGCGACTTTCGTTCCAACCTGCACGCCGGCGGCACCGCCGTGGCGGCCAAGGCCAGCCGCGCCGAACAGCAGGTCGCGGTGCGCTCGGCCAAGGCTCTGGGGTTGTCGGTCTGCGGCGTCGACCTGATCCGCTCGCAGCGGGGCCCGCTGGTGCTGGAGGTCAACTCGACCCCGGGCCTGGAAGGTATCGAGGCAGCCTGCGGGGTGGACGTGGCCATGCGCATCATCGAGCACGTCGAGAAGCTGAAAAAACCCTGATTTTTCAGTAAGTTGAGATTCTCTTTGGGCGGCGAGACGCTGCTTTAACATGCCTTTAATCGGTGCGGGCGTAGGCTTCAGCGAACCGCAGCTCTGCCTCTCAGCAGGATCGGTATCGGGATACGACTTCAGGCCCAGGCGGGTGCACCGCCTGGGCCTTTTTTATGCGCGTCCGTAGGCCACGCGCCACTTGTGGCGACCCAGGGGCGCTCGTAGAGTTGGGCCTTCGTTCCGATGGACCGGGAGGTAGGCGATGTACCGCATCACGATGATCGCGTTGTTGCTGTGCCTGTCGGGCGCTGCTGTCGCCAAGACAGAGAAGAGCGCCCTGCAGATGGATCGCCAGGCTCCGGTTGCCGGCCAGGTCCAACAGGTCGAGAAGGCGCTGCAGGCGCCGGAGTACGCCGAACTGAGCGCCGATGACCGCAGCCAGATCCAGCAGGCGCTGGCCCGCATCACCCAGCGCATGGGGGACCGGCAGCGGGTCGATGAGCTGCCGCCGCAGGTACAGGCGCAGGTGTTCAACGACCAGGAGCGGGTCAACCAGCTGCTCGCCCGCGCGCACGACGACAGCCGCCAGGTCTGCACCTACCAGCGCACCACCGGCAGCAACATGCCCAAGGGCCGTTGCCTCACTGTCGCCGAACGTCGCCGCATCGAAGAAAAGGGCAAGGCGCTGATCAATGACCAGCGCACGTTCAACAATCTCAACCCTGCCAGCAACCGCTAGGCCGTCCGCCGCCCCCACGCGTGGCACTTGCTGGCGTGAAGGTGGTGCGAATACAGTCGGCTCTCAACTCAGACAAGGATCCGTTTGCCATGAAGTCCCTCCTTTTGCCTGCGCTCCTGTTCTCCGGATTGGCCCTGGCCGCCACCGCCTCCGCATCCAAGCAGGGCGGCGAGGTCTTTGCCTCCGGCAAGCCGCTGCAGCAGCAGCTCGAGCGCATCGAAGTCGAACTCAACGACGGCGAGACCTACAGCGAACTGACGATGGCCGACCGCAGCCGGGTCCGCGAAGCGCTGGTGCGCCTGCGCGCTGCCGTGGAGCAGTACCCGAACCGGGATCTGATGCCTGAACGGGTACGAACCGATGTCATCAACGACCAGCAGGTCGTGAACACGGTTTTGACACAGTCACGTGAAGATAGTCGTCTAATATGCCAACGTGAGAAAGCCACGGGTTCGAACCGGCACACGACGCAGTGCATGACTGTCGCCGAGCGCGCCCGGCAGAAGGACAAGGCACAGCGTGATATGGGCCAGGCCCAGCGCGTCGGAAAATTCGTCAACTAGAGGTGACAGTGAGAATCCTGGTAATCGAAGACAACAGCGACATTGCGGCCAATCTGGGCGACTACCTCGAGGACCGGGGCCACACCGTGGACTTCGCCGCCGATGGCGTGACCGGACTGCATCTGGCCGTAGTGCACGAGTTCGACGCGATCGTGCTGGATCTCAACCTGCCGGGAATGGACGGAATCGAGGTCTGCCGCAAGCTTCGCAACGAAGCACGCAAGCAGACCCCGGTGCTGATGCTGACCGCTCGTGACTCGCTGGACAACAAGCTGGCGGGTTTTGATTCCGGTGCGGACGACTACCTGATCAAGCCGTTCGCGCTGCAGGAAGTGGAAGTGCGTTTGAACGCGCTGTCCCGACGTGGCAAGGGGGTGCAGACCCGCGTGCTGGAAACCGGCGACCTGGAGTACAACCTGGACACGCTGGAAGTGCGCCGCCAGGGCAAGCTGCTGCAGCTCAACCCGACCGCACTGAAAATCCTGCAGGCGCTGATGGAAGCGGCGCCGGCCGTGGTCACCCGCCAGGAACTGGAAACCCGCGTGTGGGGCGAGGAGCTGCCCGACTCGGATTCGCTGCGCGTCCATATCCACGGTCTGCGTGCCGTGGTCGACAAGCCGTTCGAAGTGCCGCTGATCCAGACCCGCCATGGCATCGGATACCGCATCGCCACCCCGGAAAGCTGATCCCGTGGCAACCAAGGGGGAGCGCCGGCGCACGCCGTATCGGCGCCGCCTGCGCAGTCGAATCATCGTGTCATTCGTGTTGTTGGGCTTCTGCCTGACAACACTGTTCGCGTTCGCCACCAACTGGGCCCGGATTCGGGTGGAGAACCAGCTGGTCGAGGATGTGATCAACCACAACATTGAAGAATACGCCCGTCGCTTCTACGAGCACCCCGGACGCAATCCGGCCGTGCCGGTACAGCAGATCCGCGCGTATGCCTATTCGGCGGACAAGTTCGACAAGGCGCGTGAGTCCTGGCCGCAATGGGCTGACCTGCAGACCGGCAACTACAACCTCAGCGGGACCGACGAACAGGGGCAGCCGTACGCCTACAAGCTTGCCGTGCGCAAAGCCGACGATGCGTGGTTCTTCCTGGCCTATGACATGACCGACAGCATGCGCGGCAGCAAGCAGCTCAACCGCGCGCTGGTGCTGTCGGTGCTGGTGTTCAGCCTGCTGTCGCTGGTGCTGGGCTGGTGGTCGGCCTCGAAGGTGATGAAGCCGGTATCGGACCTGGCGGCCCGCCTGCGCGCCTACCGGGGCGGCACCAGCGAGCCTGAGCCGCTGGCGCCGCGCTTCCCCGACGACGAAGTGGGCCAGCTGGCCCAGGCGCTGGACGACTACTCCTCGCGATTGACCGAAGTGGTGCAGCGCGACCGTGAGTTCAATGCGGACGTCAGCCACGAACTGCGCACGCCGCTGGCGGTGATCCGCGGCGCCACCGAGCTGCTGCTGACCCGTCCCGGCCTGGATGAAAAGGTGCTGCAGCGCCTGCAGCGCATCCAGCGTGCCGAGCAGCAGTGCAGTGATCTGATCGGCGCTTTGCTGCTGCTGTCGCGGAACGAGCGGGGGCAGGGCACCAGCAATGTTGCCCGCGTGGCCGAGCAGCTGCTGGACGCGCACCGCGCGCAGCTGGGTGGCAAGCCCCTTGAACTGGCACTGGAGGGCGAGCGCAACCTGGTGATCGATGCGCCCGAGGCCGCGCTTTCGGTGGCGCTGGGCAACCTCATCGGCAACGCGGTGAAGTACTCGCAGGATGGCGAAGTGCGCGTGCACGTAGGGGCCAACTCGGTCTCGGTCACCGACAGTGGTCCGGGCCTGAGCGAGGAAGATGCGGCCAAGCTGTTCCAGCGCGGTTACCGCGGTACGCACGCGGGCCATTCGCAGGGCGGCGGCATCGGCCTGTCGATCGTCAGCCGCCTCTGCGACCTGTACGGCTGGCAGGTCAGCGTGCGCCCCGGGGGCGAGCGCGGCGTGATCGCAACGCTGACGTTCTCGCCCAGGCCGCTGTAGCAGATCCTTTGCCTGCCGAGCAGGGCCCGGCCCTACAGGGACGCCTCTTCCAGGGCGTCGCTGTCGCTAACGGCATGAACGTATCTGTTCTGCACGGCCAGACACCCGGCGCGCGCACGCTCTGCCGCGTCCGCTGCGTGTCCGATCTCACGGTTCCGGGTAGTCATAGGGCAGTTGACGCTTTTACCTCCTGATTGCCAGACGTGCAGATGGCCAAGATGCCAGTCCGCGCACTTTGCCGGCTGCCAGGAGCATCGCCATGTCGCATCGCATCCGTTACCCCAACCTGCATCAACTGGTCGGTGATTCGATCAGCCAGTTGTCTCCGGACGTCGCCCAGCGCGTCGAGGACGTACTGTCCCGCTGCGACGGCCAGATGCCGGCCCAGCAGGCGCCAGTCGACGCCGGCGGCGTCAGCGCCGACGCAGCGCAGCCTGCCGATCTCAGGCGCGCCGTCGAAGGTCTCGGCACCCTGACCCGGATGATGTACGCCGCGCACATCGCGCGCACGCGGGGTGGCCAGCAGAACGTGCTGCCACCGGGCGCGATGGAAGGCCTGATTCTGGCCGCGCGGGAACTGACGTGTCACGTGCAGCAGCAGCTGCAGGCCGAGAGAATCAGGGGGACAGCCACATTGCAGTGATGGTCGGGGGCACTGCCACGACGATTCTGCAACGCCGGGCACGTGCCCGGCGGGTCAGCCCGCGGCCAGTGCCAGATAGCGCTGGTGCAGCGCCTCCACCTGCGCCTGCAGGTCGTCCGGCTGCCCATCGTTGACCACCACGTCATCGGCCAGTGCCCGGCGCTGCGCGCGGCTGGCCTGGGCGGCGATCATCTGGTCGGCCAGGGCGGCGTCGATGCCATCGCGCTGCATCAGCCGGGCGTGCTGTACGGCCTCGGGTGCATCCACCAGCAGTATCCGGTCCAGCCATGGATAGGCCTGGCGGCCGCCCACCTCGGTCAGCAGCGGAATCGCAGCAATGGCGTACGGGCTCGGCGCCTGCGTGCACTGCTGCTGCATCAACAGGCGGATGGCGGGGTGGGTGATGGCTTCCAGTGCCGTCCGTTCGGCCGGGTCAGCGAAGACATGGGTGCGCAGGCGCGCCCGGTCCAGGCTGCCATCGGCCAGCAGCATGTCCGTGCCGAACCGGTCGGCAATGCGGGCCAGTGCCGGGCTGCCGGTGGCCACCACCGCGCGGGCGGCCAGATCGGCGTCGGCCACCACGATGCCCAGCGCTTCGAAGCGCCGCGTCACTTCGCTCTTGCCGGCCGCGATGCCGCCGGTCAGGCCGACCACGTAGCGGCTCACGGCGGCCCCCTCAGCGCAGGCCGCTCAGGGCCAGGTAGCGCTCCACCAGCGGTTCGCCCCACATGAAGAACAACCAGCCGGCGATGGCCAGGTACGGGCCGAACGGAATCGGCGTGGCGCGATCGCGTCCCCGGCTGTAGAGCCAGATCGAACCGACGATGGCGCCGATCACCGAGGACAGCAGGATGATCGGCAGGATGCCCTTCAGGCCGCACCAGGCGCCGAGCGCCGCCAGCAGCTTGAAGTCACCATGGCCCATGCCCTCCTTGCCGGTCAGCTGCTTGAACAGCCACCAGACCGTCCACAGCGACAGATAGCCCACGGCCGCGCCGACCAGGGCCGGCTTGGCGGGCATGTACAGATTGTCGATGCTGCCGATCAGGCCCAGCCACATCAGGGGCAGGGTCAGCTGGTCGGGCAGCAGCTGGGTGCGCAGGTCGATGCCGGACAGCGCGATCAGGAAACAGGTCAGCACGATGGCGCCGAAGCCCTGCCAGCCGAAGCCGAACTGCCACACGCAGGCCAGCACCAGCAGGGCGGTCATCGCTTCCACCAGCGGGTACTGCAGCGAGATCGGCGCCTTGCAGTGGCGGCATTTGCCCCCCTGGATCAGCCAGCTGAACAGCGGGATGTTCTCGTACCAGGACAGCTTGTGCTTGCAATGCGGGCAGTGCGACGGCTCGACCACGATGCCCGGCGGTGGCGGCTCGTAGAAGTCCGGTTCCTCCAGCACTTCGCGCGCATCGCGCTTCCACTGCCATTCCAGCCGCTTGGGCAGGCGCAGGATGACAACATTGAGGAAACTGCCCAGCAGCAGTCCCAGTCCGGCCGCGGCGGGGTAGCCGAGGCCGGGGTGCTGGTCGAGAAAAGCCATGTATTTTTATCCGACGACGGCGCCCAGTTTGAAGATCGGCAGGTACATCGCAATGACCAGGCCGCCGACAATGGTACCAATGAACACCATGATCATCGGTTCCAGCAGGCTGCTCAAGGCATCCACGGCGTTGTTGACCTCCTGCTCGTAGTATTCGGCGACCTTGAACAGCATGGTGTCAAGGGCGCCGGCCTCCTCGCCGATGCCGGTCATCTGGATCACCATGTGCGGGAACAGGTTCAGCTGCTTCATCGCCATGTTGACCGGATAGCCGACCGAAACGTCGTCGCGCATGCGCAGCACCGCCTCGCCGTAGACCTTGTTGCCGGTGGCGCCGGCGACGATGCCCAGGGCCTCCACCAGCGGCACGCCGGCCTTGAAGGTCACCGCTGTGGTGCGGGAGAAGCGGGCGATCGCACTGTTGTGCATGATCTGTCCGATCACCGGCACCTTCAGGATCAGCCGGTCGACGGTGTGCTGCATCTTCTCCGATCGCCGGTAGGTCATGGCGATCGCCACCACCGCGCCGATGGCGACGATGGCGATCAGCCACCACCACGACACCATGAACCGCGACAGGTTCACCACCATCTGGGTGAATGCCGGCAGGTCCGCACCGAAGCTCTGGAAGACTTCCTCGAACTGCGGGACCACCCAGACCAGCAGGATCGTGCTGACCAGGAACGCCACCACCAGCACCATGGCCGGGTAGAACAGCGCCTTCTTGATCTTGCCCTTCAGCGCCTCCAGGTTTTCCTTGTAGGAGGCGATGGTGTCCAGCACGGTCTCCAGCACGCCGGCGCTTTCGCCGGCCCGTACCAGGTTGCGGTAGAGCTCATCGAACTGCACCGGATGCTTGCTGATGGCCTCGTACAGCGACGAGCCGCCCTCGATGTCGGTGCGGATCGTGTCCACCATCTTCTTCATGCGCGGGTTCTTGTGCCCGCTGCCGATGATCTCCAGCGCCGACACGATCGGCACGCCGGACTTCATCATCGTGGCCATCTGCCGGCTGAAGAACGCGATGTCCTTCGGCGAGACCGGCCTGCCAGCCGCACCGAACAGCGGCTTCGGCTTGGGCTTGACCTGGCCCGGGCTGATGCCCTGTTTGCGCAGTTCGGCGCGCAGCAGGTTGGCGTTTTTCGCCAGCTGCTCGCCCTTCATCTTTATGCCCCGCTTGTCGGTCCCCTCCCAGACAAACGGCTGCAGCTCCATCGTGGCGCGGGCCACGGGCTCCTTCTTGATCGCACTGCGACTCACAGACATGTTGGCTCCCCAGGCCCGCCATCCCCAGGCGGGCATCCTGAGCGGCGATGGTAGCCGGTTCAGGCCCGTCCGGGGAGCCTGCCGACGTGACGGCGTGCAGGGTTCTCGACGCGTCGAGGCGGAAGGTGACGCGCTGCGTCACATTGCCGCGTCCATCGCAGATTCGGAGCAGGGGGGTTCCCATCCGCGAAATAGCTGCCATCATTGGCGCGGGGAAATCGGGGGAGGCGTGGCCATGGGAGATTGGCACGCAACCTGCGTTGATCCACCCGCGGGGACGGGCAGCCTGCTCATCCGGTCATCTGGCCGGCCGGTTGCCGCACCCGGAAAATCAACCACCACTACTTGGGGACGTACCACCATGAAGAACCAGAAGGGCTTCACCCTGATCGAACTGATGATCGTCGTTGCGATCATCGCCATCCTGGCCGCCATCGCGCTGCCGGCTTACTCGAACTACACCAAGAAGGCCAAGGTCTCGGAAGTGATCCTTGCGGCTTCTTCGCTGCGTACCGACGTGTCGGAATACGTGGCCAGCAACAATGCCCTGCCGCCGGCGTCGTGGAAGCCGGACTTCCAGGAAACTCAGTACGTCTCCAAGCTGGAATGGGATGGCAAGTCGATCGTTGCCACTGCGAAGGGCGTTGGCGATACCCTGATTGACAACAAGACCATCACGCTGACCCCGTCGGGTGATGGCTCGAAGGGCGTGGTTCCGAGCTGGAGCTGCGGTGGCTCGATCGATGTCAAGTTCCGCCCGGGTTCCTGCCAGGCCGCTGCCGGTGAAGAAGAAACTCCGGAAGAGTGATTCTCACAGCTAGTGTGATCGGATGAAGGACAGGGAGCTTCGGCTCCCTGTTCTTTTTTTATGGCAGCCATCAAGACGATTCCTGTTCGCAGTCTCAACACAGTCATGTAAATCCTTGCGAGATGCCCCCCGGATGGTGTCTCCTTGCAGATTCGACCGTGCGACTGGGGAGTTCGCAATGCGCCGTCCTTCATTCAGCCATGGCCCATGGCTGCTTCTGATCTTCGTGCTCTCCGGCTTCGCCGGGCTGATCTACCAGTCCATCTGGACGCAGTACCTGGGGCTGTTCCTGGGGCATTCCTCGCACGCGCAATCGCTGGTGCTGATCCTGTTCATGGGCGGCATGGCGCTGGGGGCGTGGCTGGTCAGCCGCCGCAGCGCGCTGCTGCGCCGGCCGCTGCTGGCCTACGCGGTCATCGAGCTGGTGATCGGGGTGCTGGGCATCGGTTTCGACGGGCTGTTCCAGGGCGTGACCGGTTGGGCGTACACCCACCTCATGCCAGGCATGGAGGGCACCTCGTCCACGGCGCTGCGCTGGGCGCTGGCCACGGCCCTGGTGTTGCCGCAATGCATCCTGCTGGGCGCGACCTTCCCGCTGATGAGTGCGGGTTACATGCGCCTGCAGCCCGGATCGCAGGGTGAGGTGCTGGCCGGGCTCTATTTCTCCAACAGCCTGGGCGCGGCCGCCGGCGCCCTGGTGGCCACCTACGCGCTGCTGCCGGCGGTAGGGCTGCCGGGCACCGTCCTCAGTGCCGGCCTGCTCAACATCGTGGTGGCCATCCTGGTCTATCCACTGGCCCGCGACGGCAGCGCGCCTGCGGTAGTGGCCTCCGCCGCGCCGGCTGCCGGCGGCGTACGACCGGAGACTACAGTGCCGGTGCGGCTGGTGCTGCTGGTCGCAGCGGCGACCGGCGCGTCAT
Source organism: Stenotrophomonas sp. Steno-C15 (assembly GCF_056393265.1). NCBI lineage: Bacteria > Pseudomonadati > Pseudomonadota > Gammaproteobacteria > Lysobacterales > Lysobacteraceae > Stenotrophomonas > Stenotrophomonas sp. Steno-C15. Next base: position 20,840 of record NZ_JBWJPF010000021.1, on the reverse strand, counting down.
CCTTCGTTTACGAAATCACCTGGGTGCGCATGCTGTCGCTCGCACTCGGCACCACGCTGCATTCGTTCGAGCTGATGCTGGCGGCGTTCATCCTCGGCATCGCCTTCGGCGGCCTGTGGCTGCGCCGCCGCGCCGACCGGATGCCGTCGCCCCTGCGCGTGGCAGGCTGGGTGCAGGTGTGGATGGGGCTGGCGGCGCTGGCCTCGATGTTCGTCTATGCGCAGGCCTTCGATTGGGTCGGCTGGCTGATGCGGGTCATCGTGCGCAGTGCGGATGGTTACGTGCTGTACAACCTGGCCAGTGCCGCCATTGCCGGCCTGGTGATGTTCCCGGCGGCGTTCTTCGCCGGCATGACGCTGCCGCTGCTGACCCTGGCGCTGCTGCGCGCCGGGCAGGGCGAGCGCGCGATCGGCCAGGCCTATGCGTTCAATACGCTCGGCGCGATCGTCGGTGTGCTGGCGGCCATCCATCTGCTGATGCCGCTGCTGGGGCTGAAGTACGCGCTGCTGGTCGCGGCGGTGATCGACATCGTGCTGGGCCTGGTGCTGCTGCAGCGCCTTCGGCTTGCGGCTCCGGGCCGTCTGCGCTCGCCCCTGTGGCAGGCTGGCGCGCTGGGTGTCGCTGGCGTAGTGGCGGCCGTCGTGCTGGTCCGCTTCGATCCGCTGGTGCTGAATTCGTCGGTGTACCGCCATGGCACGGCCCGTCTGGCGGATACCGCCACGATGCTGTTCTCGCGCGATGGGCAGACGGCCACCGTGGCGGTCTATGAAAGCACCCAGCCGATCGGCCGCATGCGTGCCATCGCCACCAACGGCAAAGTGGATGCAGGCATGGCCGTGTCGATGGCACAGGCACCCACCAGCGACGAATCGACCATGATCCTGCTGGCGGCTCTGCCGTTGGCGCTGCGCGATGATTACCAGCGCGTCGGTGTGATCGGTTTCGGATCCGGGCTCAGCACGCACACGCTGTTGGGCGACCAGCGCGTCGGGCGCGTGGAAACGGTGGAGATCGAGCCGGCCATGGTGGAGGGCGCGCGTCTGTTCGGCGAGCGTGTCGAGCGCGCCTTCAACGATCCGCGCTCGCACGTGGTGATCGACGATGCGAAGTCCTATTTCGCCGCCAGTCCGCGCAAGTACGATCTGATCATTTCCGAGCCGTCCAATCCCTGGGTGGGTGGAACGGCGGCGCTGTTCAGCGACGAGTTCTATGCGTTCGTGCCACAGCAGCTCAACGAAGGTGGCGTGTTCGTGCAGTGGCTGCAGCTGTATGAGATCACCCCCGAACTGGTCAGCTCGGTACTGGCGGGGCTGCTGGAACAGTTCTCCGATGTGCGCGCTTACCTGGCCAATCGTGGCGACCTGATCCTGGTGGCGACGCCGAAGGGCACGTTGCCGCCGATGAAGGGCAGCCTGTTCCAGCAGCCGCAGCTGCGCGGGGAACTGGCGCGGATCGGCGTGCATTCCGTGGCCGATCTGGAGAACGCCCTGTCCATGGATGACGCAGCGCTGCGCGCCTTCGTTCCTCTGTATCCGGCCGCGCGCAATTCCGATTACTTCCCGACCTTGAAGTTGAATGCCCCGGTAGCACGTTTCCAGGGGGCGTTCACCCGTGATTTCCAGCAGGTGATGACGGCCCCCTGGCGGATCGTCAGTGCGCCGCCAACGGGGCAGGTGACGGGTGCTGCGGCGGGTCTGCCGCAACCGGCGTCCAGCCGGGATGACAAACGTCCGACCGCACGGGCCGTGGCAGCTTTCCTGCAGGGCGAGGTGCCCACGGATGCGGCGGATGCCGATTGGATGAGTGCGCAGGCGCTGCGTGGGCTGGCAGCGCGCTGCGAACTGGACGGATCTCCGATGGAAACCACCCGGCTGCTGTTCGTGCTGGCCGGAGAAACGATCCCGTTCCTGCCGGCAGCGCAGCGGGCGGCCCTCTGGGCGCAGCGCGACTGGATGGACTGCACCCCGGCAGATCCCGTCGTGTCCGCCAGCCTTGCCCTGGTTGCCGCCGCGGCCACCGACGACCACCACGCTGTACTCACGGAAGGCCGGCGATTGTTGGGCAGCGAGCATGCGCCGATGCTGCTGGCCGACCCTGCCACCGGCTATTATCTGTTCGGTGCAATGCAGCACGCTGCGCGGCAGCTGGGGGATACCACGGCGTCGCGGCAACTGACGGACCAGTACTGGAAGGCGCTCGCGCCCGATGCGCGAGGAAACGGACCACTGCGTTTGCTGAGCTACCTGGCCGCTATGGGCCGGCAACCCGTTTCTGAAACTGAATTCCGGCCGTCAGGGCACGAGTAACGAGGAATCCCATGAGCGTTGTTTCATCCCCCAACCTTGTCGGCATCACCGGGCTGGCGCGCCGCTTGGTCCAGGATGGTGCGCTGGACGAGGCCACCGCCCGCGACGCCATGACCCGGGCCGCCGCCGCGCGGCAGCCGCTGCCGCAGTGGTTCGCGCAGAACAAGGTGGTGGGGGCAGCACAGCTGGCCGCGGCCAATGCGGTTGAGTTCGGCATGCCGCTGTTCGACGTCTCGACCTTCGATGCCAGCCAGAACGCGATGAGCCTGGTCAGCGAGGAACTGCTGCGCAAGCACAACGTACTGCCGCTGTTCAAGCGTGGCGGCAAGCTGTTCGTCGGCACCAGCAACCCGACCCACGCACTGGACGAGATCAAGTTCCACACCAACCTGGTGGTGGAGCCGATCCTGGTCGACGAGGACCAGATCCGCCGCACTCTGGAACAGTGGCACGCCAGCCACGACACGCTGGGTGACGCGCTGGGCGGTGACGATGAGGGGATGGCCAACCTCGACGTGGGCCTGGGCGATGAGGATGGCGCGGGCGGCGACTCCGGCATCGATGCCAAGGGCGACGACACCCCGGTGGTGAAGTTCGTCAACAAGGTGCTGGTCGATGCGATCCGCAAGGGCGCGTCGGACATCCATTTCGAGCCGTACGAAGACGATTACCGCGTGCGCCTGCGCATCGATGGGCTGTTGAAGATGGTCGCGCGCGCGCCGGTGAAGTTGAACCAGCGCATCGCTGCGCGCCTGAAGGTGATGGCGCAGCTGGACATCGCCGAGAAGCGCGTGCCGCAGGATGGCCGCATCAAGCTCAACCTGTCCAAGTCCAAGCAGATCGATTTCCGTGTGAGCACGTTGCCGACGCTGTTCGGCGAGAAGGTCGTGCTGCGTATCCTCGACGGCAGTGCCGCCAAGCTGGGCATCGACAAGCTCGGCTATGAGCCCGACCAGCAGAAGCTGTTCCTGGATGCGATCCACAAGCCGTACGGCATGGTGCTGGTGACCGGGCCGACCGGTTCGGGCAAGACGGTGTCGCTGTATACCGCGCTGGGCATTCTCAACGACGAGACGCGCAACATCTCCACGGCGGAAGACCCGGTGGAAATCCGGCTGCCCGGCGTCAACCAGGTGCAGCAGAACAACAAGCGCGGCATGACGTTCGCCGCTGCGTTGCGCTCGTTCCTGCGCCAGGATCCGGACATCATCATGGTCGGCGAAATCCGCGACCTGGAGACCGCCGAGATCGCCATCAAGGCCGCGCAGACCGGCCACATGGTGCTGTCCACCCTGCATACCAACGACGCGCCGCAGACCATCGCGCGCCTGATGAACATGGGCATCGCGCCGTACAACATCACCAGCTCGGTGACCCTGGTGATCGCCCAGCGTCTGGCGCGACGGCTGTGCCCGAACTGCAAGCGCCCGGCGCAGCTGCCGGAGCATGCATTGCTGGCCGAGGGCTTCACCCAGGCCCAGCTGGATGAGGGCATCCAGCTGCATGAGGCGGTGGGCTGTGATGAATGCACCGAGGGTTACAAGGGCCGTACCGGTATCTACCAGGTGATGCCGATGACCGACGAGATCGCCACGATCGTGCTGGCCGGTGGCAATGCGCTGCAGATTGCCGAAGCCGCGCAGGCGATCGGGGTCAATGACCTGCGGCAGTCGGCATTGAGGAAGGTCGCGGCGGGCGTGACCAGCCTGGCCGAGATCAATCGCGTTACCAAGGATTGACGCGGTTGTGCTGGCGGCGTCGGAGCCCTTTCCTGCGGAAAGGGATCCGACCGCTGGGTCTTGCGGCCCTTACTCCATGCCCAGCTTCTTCAGCTTGTAGCGCAGCGCGCGGAAGGTGATGCCCAACTGCGCGGCGGTACGGGTCTTGTTCCAGCGGTTTTCTTCCAGCGCGCGCTGGATGGCGCTGCGTTCGAGCTGTTCGATGTACGAGGGCAGGGCGGCACTGCCCGGCTGCAGATCGACCACGGCTTCGGCGGCCGTGCCGTTGCCGGGCATGCGGGGGGCGTGTTGCGGCAGGCGCAGATCGTCGACACCGATGCGGTCTTCCTCGGCCAGGGCCAGCGCGCGCTCAAGGATGTTCTCCAGTTCGCGCACGTTGCCGGGGAAGGCGTACTGCGCCAGTGCCTCCAGCGCCGAGGGCGCGAGCAGCGGCGTGGTGCGGCCGTGGCTGCGGGCCAGCCGCGCCAGCACGGCAGCGGCCAGCTCCGGCAGATCCTGGCGGCGTTCGCGCAGCGGCGGCACCTTCAGTTCGATCACATTGATGCGGTAGTACAGGTCGTGGCGGAAGCGGCCGTCCTCGACCAGCTCGGCCAGATCCTTGTGGGTGGCCGACAGGATGCGCACATCGACCGGTTCCTCGCTGGCCGCACCCACCGCGCGCACCGACTTCTCCTGGATCGCGCGCAACAGCTTCACCTGCATCTGCAGCGGCAGCTCGGCGACCTCATCCAGGAACAGGGTGCCACCATGGGCGGCCTGGAACAGGCCGGGCTTGTCGGCGTGGGCGCCGCTGAAGCTGCCCTTGCGGTGGCCGAAGAACTCGCTCTCCATCAGTTCGCCGGGAATCGCGCCGCAGTTGACCGGCACGAACGGCCCGGCAGCACGTGCCCCCTGGGTGTGGATGGTCCGCGCGACCAGTTCCTTGCCGACGCCGGATTCGCCGAGGATGTAGACCGGGGCCTGGCTGCGCGCGACTTTGCCGATGGTGGCACGCAACACGTCCATCGCCGGCGAATTGCCGAGCAGCCGGGCGCCCTGTTCGGCGACGGGGCCCGGTACGGGCCGCTCGCTGTTGTTCAATTCCAGCGCGTGCTTGACCAGTCCGCGCAGTACGGCGATGTCCACCGGCTTGCTGACGAAGTCGAAGGCGCCCGCCTTCAGGGCTTCCACTGCCAGATCCATGCTGCCGAAGGCGGTGATCATCGCCACCGGTGTGCGCGGGTAGTGCTGGGCGATCTCGCTGACCAGCTCGATGCCGTTGCCATCCGGCAGGCGCATGTCTGTGATGCACAGGTCATAAGGATTGCTGGCCAGCAGCTCGCGCGCTTCGGCGAGGTTGGCTGCAGTACTGATGCGCAGCCCCATGCGGCCGAGCGTCAGCACCAGCAGTTCGCGGATGTCGCGTTCGTCGTCGACGACGAGGGCGCTGCGGGTTTCGTTCATGGGCGGAAAAGATAAACGAGGGGGCTGAAAGCGACAAATGTTTGACGCACAGAATCAGGACCCATCGGGCAGCAGGGTGTGCGGACCTGGCAGGACCAAGCGGAAGCACGAGCCGCCGGCTGGCACCGGGATGTAATCCAGCCGTGCCTGGTTGGCCCTGCACAATTCGCGGGCGATGTACAAGCCCAGGCCGGTGCCGTGCTCGGAGGTGGTGAAGAACGGCCGGAACAGCTGCGCCGCCACGCTTTCGGGAATGCCGGGGCCACGGTCCATCACGTCGATCACCGCGCTGCGTTCGTGCCGGGCTACACGCAGCCGCACGCGGGCCGGCTGCTGGCCGATGCGGCCGTACTTCAGGGCGTTATGGACCAGCACGGTCAGCACCTGGTAGAGGTGGCGGGTGTCGACCTGCGCCGGCACCGAGGTGTCGCTGACGATCGGTTCGATGCTGTCGGTTTCCAGCGTCTGGCCCTGCTTGTACTCCAGCACGAAGCGGCGCACGAAGGAGACCAGATCCACGTTCTCCGGCGTGGCACGTTCGCGCCGGGCCAGGCCCAGCACGCTCTCGACGATGCCGTTGGTGCGCTGGCACTGCTGGCGGATGATCTGCAGCAGGCGGCGGTCGCTTTCGTTGAAGCCGGTACCTTCTTCCAGCAGCTGCACGGCATAGTTGATCGCCGCCAGCGGATTGCGGATCTCATGGGCCAGGCTGGCCGAGAAGCGGCCCATCGCCGACAGGGTGAGCGACTCGGCGCGCCGCGACACCACGCTGGAATCATCCAGGAAGACCAGGGCCAGTTCGCTGCCGGCCAGCAGGCGCGCGAAGCGCGGTTGCACTTCGGGTTGGTCCGGATTGAGCTGCAGCGGCAGTTCGTCCTGGGTCCAGCCGTTGCGCCAGCGCTGCAGGCGACGGGCCAGCTCGGGTGCGACGCTGGCCAGATCGAGGCGGCCGGTTCCGCCCGCACCGTCGCTGTCGCCGAGCAGCATCGAGGCAGCCTCGTTGGCCAGCGTGATGCGGCTGTCGGCATCCACCACCAGCACGCCGGTGCGCATGCGGCGGATGATCAGTTCGTTGATCTGGAACAGATTGGCCACCTCGTCACCGCGCTGGTTGGCCAGCTGCTGGTTGCGGCGGGCGCGGCTGCCGACCTGGTAGCTGATGAAGGCCAGGGCCAGGTAACTGGTCGTGAACATCGCCAGCTCGGCCAGGGTGCGGGTCGGGTCGCCGCCCTCCAGCAGCTTCCACAGGTATTCGCCCACCGTTGCCAGGCTCGCCGCCAGGGCCAGCCCAAGGCCCCAGCTCAGCGGCAGCAGGGTGGCGGCCGCGGCGATGTTGAACAGCAGCGACATCGAGATGCCGGCACTGGCGCCGGGCAGGGCGTGGGCCAGCAGGATGGCGGCGATGATGTCCACCAGCACGCCGGTGACCACGATCGGCCGCAGCCAGCGTTCGTTGCGGCCGATCGCCAGGGCCAGCAGCGACAACGCCAGGTAGGCCGCGCCGACGGTGTAGGCCAGCCGCGGGTGGTGGGCCTCGCCGACCATCATCGACAACGGGCTGTACAGCAGGGCGGCGATCACGGCTGCGATCAGCACCCGGTACAGGGCGAAGAAGTACAGCTCGCGCCGCGGAATCGATTCGATGCGGTCGATCAATGAAGCACTGGGTGACACGCCGGAACTCCCCTTCTGGCTGCCTGGATCTGGGTTGTGCGACGGGCATGCCCGAGCGGACGCAGATGCCCAGTATACGGTCGTGGCGATGCCCGGCCGCGGGTCCGCGTCGCGCAATCGGCCTGTGGCGAGGGCGGCCGGGCGGCTGCCGGCGATCCGCAACTGCCTGAATGACAGCGGAAATCCGCCCGGATCCGGTGCTGCGTACAGACTTCTTTGCGCCCCGGCGCCGGCTCGGCCACAATAGTGGGCCCGCCGCGGTCCGTGCCGGTGCCTCCCCCGGAGGCCCTGAGGAATTGCGTGCGGTCGTTCCTATTCCCACGGTGACGCATGAATTTCCACGAATACCAGGCAAAACAACTGCTTGCCGAATACGGCATCCCGGTCCCGGCCGGCAAGGTCGCGGCTACTCCGGACGAGGCGGTTGAAGTCGCCCAGTCGCTGGGCCAGGGCCCCTGGATGGTCAAGGCGCAGATCCACGCTGGCGGCCGCGGCAAGGCTGGCGGCGTCAAGTTCTGCAAGACCGTCGATGACGTGAAGGCCGCAGCGGCCAAGATGCTCGGCACCAAGATGGCCACCTACCAGACCGCCGGCGTCGAGCTGCCGATCAACCTGGTGCTGGTGACCACCGCCGGTGAGATCGTCAAGGAACTGTACCTGTCGGTCCTGGTGGATCGCGGCACCCGCACCATCAGCTACATCGCCTCCTCGGAAGGCGGCATGGAAATCGAGCAGGTGGCTGCCGAGACCCCGGACAAGATCCACACCCTGAATGTGGACTTCGTCGAGGGCGTGCAGGGTTACCACGGCCGTGACATCGGCTTCAAGATGGGCCTGACCGCCAAGCAGGCCGGCCAGTTCGCCAACATCATGGTGAACCTGTACCGCATCTTCAACGAAAAGGATCTGGCGCTGGTTGAGATCAACCCGCTGGCGATCCTGGACGACGGCAACCTGTACGCGCTGGACGGCAAGTTCAACAGCGACGACAACGCCAACTTCCGCCACAAGGAACTGGTCGCGATGCGCGACAAGTCCCAGGAAGATGAAACCGAAGTGACCGCTTCGGAGCTGGACATCAACTACGTCACCATGGACGGCAACATCGGCTGCATGGTGAACGGCGCCGGCCTGGCCATGGCGACCATGGACGTCATCAAGCTCAACGGCGGCGAGCCGGCGAACTTCCTGGACGTGGGCGGCGGTGCCAACAAGCAGCGCGTCATCGAAGCGTTCAAGCTGATCCTGTCCTCGGACAAGGTGGAAGGCATCTTCGTCAACATCTTCGGCGGCATCGTCCGCTGCGACATGATCGCCGAGGGCATCATCGCCGCCGTGAAGGAAGTGGGCGTCAAGGTGCCGGTCGTGGTGCGCCTGGAAGGCACCAACGTGGAAGAAGGCAAGCAGCTGCTGCGTGACAGCGGCATGGCCATCATCCCGGCTGACAACATCAACGACGGCGCCAAGAAAGTCGTTGAAGCGGTCAAGAACGCCGCCTGATCCACGACACCGAAGGAAATTCCCATGTCTGTTTTGATTAACAAGAACACCAAGGTGATCGTGCAGGGCTTCACCGGCCAGCAGGGCACCTTCCACGCGACTCAGATGATCGAGTACGGCACCCAGGTTGTTGGCGGCGTGACCCCGGGCAAGGGTGGCACCACCCACATCGACCTGCCGGTCTTCAACACCGTTGCCGACGCCGTGCAGAGCACCGGCGCCAATGCTTCGGTCATCTACGTGCCGCCGCCGTTCGCGGCCGACGCGATCCTGGAAGCCGCAGCTGCCGGCATCAAGGTCATCGTCTGCATCACCGAAGGCATCCCGGTGCTGGACATGCTGCGCGTCAAGAACGTGCTGACCCGTTCCTACCCGGACACCGTGCTGATCGGCCCGAACTGCCCGGGTGTCATCACCCCGGGTGAGTGCAAGATCGGCATCATGCCGGGTCACATCCACAAGCCCGGCAAGATCGGCATCGTGTCGCGTTCGGGCACGCTGACCTATGAAGCGGTCAAGCAGACCACCGAAGTCGGCCTGGGCCAGTCCACCTGCATCGGCATCGGCGGCGACCCGATCAACGGCCTGAACTTCGTTGACTGCCTGAAGCTGTTCAACGAAGACCCGCAGACCGAAGGCATCATCATGGTCGGCGAGATCGGTGGCGACGCCGAGGAAGCCGGTGCGGAATACATCAAGAACCACGTGAAGAAGCCGGTCGTCGGTTTCATCGCCGGTGCCTCGGCGCCGGCCGGCAAGCGCATGGGCCATGCCGGTGCGATCGCCTCCGGCGGCAAGGGTACGGCGGAAGGCAAGTTCGCCGCCATGGAAGCGGCTGGTGTCGTCACCGTGCGTTCGCCCGGCGACCTGGGCGCTGCCATCGCCAAGCTGGTGAAGTAAGATCGTCGCCGGCCTCCGGCCGGCACGATTCTGTAGAGCCGAGCCCATGCTCGGCTCGCTTTGGAAAAGCCGCCTCCGGGCGGCTTTTCTGCGTCTGGGCGTCGCGCAGTCATCCGCCGGCCATGGCCCCGGCGCTACCTGCAGGGTACGCCCGGCAGGCACACGGTGCGGCGTTACAATGGGCCATTGCAACCACAGGCTGGACTTCCATGGCTTCGATCCGCATCGCGATGGCGCAGTTCGATTTTCCGGTCGGCGATGTCGCCGGCAATACCGAGCGCATCATCGAGATGATCGGCCAGGCGCGCGATGAGCATGGCGCCGGGCTGGTGATGTTCCCCGAGCTGGCGGTCAGCGGCTATCCGCCGGAAGACCTGCTGCTGCGTCCGGGGTTCCTGTACGAATGCGAGCAGGCGATCGCGCGCATTGCAGCTGCCTGCCGCGGCATCACCGCTGTGGTCGGCTGGCCGCAGGCGGCGGGCGCGGTGGTGTACAACGCCGCCAGCGTGCTGCGCGATGGCCGGGTCGAACAGACCTATCGCAAGCGCGAGCTGCCCAACTACGCGGTGTTCGACGAGCGCCGCTACTTCGACGTCGATCCTGATGGCGGCAGCTGCGTGTTCGACGTCGACGGCATTCCGGTGGGCCTGCTGATCTGCGAGGACCTGTGGTTCGCTGAGCCGCTGGCCGATACCGTGCGTGCTGGCGCGCAGCTGGTGGTGGTGCCCAATGCCTCGCCCTACGAGCGCGGCAAGCACGCCCAGCGCGATGCCGTGCTGGCCGCGCGCACCCGCGAGAGCGGTGCGGCGATCGCGTATCTCAATGTTGTCGGTGGCCAGGACGCACTGGTGTTCGACGGCGCTTCGGTGGTGGCCGATGGCGACGGTACGGTGCACCCGGCCGCCGCTGCGTTCGTCGACCAGTGGCTGGTGGTGGAGTACGACGGTGCCAGCCGTCGCTTCATGCCACACGTCTGGATGGACGATGGCGACGAGAGCATGGACGCCCTGGCCTGGCGCGCGGTGACCCGTGGCATCCAGGATTACTGCCGCAAGAATGGTTTCACGAAGGTGTGGCTGGGCCTGTCCGGCGGCATCGATTCGGCCCTGGTGCTGGCCCTGGCGGTGGATGCGATGGGGGCCGAGAACGTGACTGCCGTGCGCCTGCCGTCACGCTATACCGCAGGCCTGTCCAACGATCTGGCTGCAGAGCAGTGCCAGGCGTTGGGAGTGAAGCTGGAAGCGGTGTCGATCGAGCCGGCGTTCAAGGGCCTGATGGAATCGCTGGCGCCGCTGTTCGAGGGCACAACCCCGGATGTGACCGAGGAGAACCTGCAGTCGCGCAGCCGCGGCGTGATCCTGATGGCGCTGGCCAACAAGTTCGGTGGCCTGCTGCTGACCACCGGCAACAAGAGCGAGTATGCGGTCGGCTACGCCACCATCTACGGTGACATGTGTGGCGGCTACGCGCCGTTGAAGGATCTGTACAAGACCGAAGTATTCGGTCTGTCGAAGTGGCGCAATACCGTGGGGGGTGCGCCGGTGATTCCGCCGGCCGTGATCAGCCGCCCGCCGTCGGCCGAACTGCGCGAGAACCAGCTGGACCAGGATTCGCTGCCGGCCTACGACGTGCTGGACGGCATCCTGTACCGCTACGTCGACCAGGAGCAGTCGCGCGCCGAGATCGTTGCAGCCGGTTACGATGCGGCCGTGGTCGACCGCGTGCTGCGGCTGGTGCGCATCAGCGAGTGGAAGCGGCACCAGGCCGCACCGGGGCCGAAGGTCTCCCGTCGCGCCTTCGGCCGCGAACGCCGCTATCCGATCAGCAACGGCTACAAGGGCTGAGGCCCGCGCCTCCGCAGGGCCCGGCCATGGCGGGCCCCACAAAAAGGAAGGGCCCCTTGCGGGGCCCTTTTCTTACTTCTTTTCCAGCCGCGCGTTGCGCTGGCCGGTACTGGCGGACTTCTCGCCTGCGAACGGGTTGAGCTTGCGGATCATCCAGGGGTACTTCGGCCAGTTGCCTGCCAGCCACGGGTGATCGGGCTGGTTCAGCTCCAGCACGCGCCGGGCATCGTCGGCCAGGGTCTTGTTGCCCAGGTGGGTGTAGGAGTCGGCCAGGACTGCCACGGCGTCGTACTGGAAGGCGCTCTGCGGATAGGTTTCCAGCAGGTAGTTGGCGCGGCCAGCGGCCGACACCCAGGCGCCACGGCGCATGTAGTACAGCGCGTTGTCCAGCTCGTGCTGGGCGAATACGTCACGCAGCTCGATCATCCGCTGGCGGGCGTCGGCGGCGTAGCGGCTGTTCGGGTAGCGGTCAACGACGATGTTGAAGTCCGAATACGCCTGGTGCGGCGTGGACAGATCGCGGCGGCTGGGGTCCAGGGACCATACGCGACGCAGGAAAACCGTATTGCGGTTGGAGTTGGCCAGGCCGCGCAGGTAATACAGGTAGGCGATGTTGCGATGGGTCGGATAGGTCCGGATGAAACGGTCGATGCTCGACACCGCATCGTCGTGCTTGCCGGCCTTGTACTGCGCGTAGGCGGTTTCGATCATCGCCTGTTCGGTGTACGGGCCGTAGGGATACTGGGCCACCAGGCGACGGAAGCTGGCTTCGGCGCCGCTCCAGTTGCCCCCCTTCATCAGCGTGTGGCTCTTCTCGTACAGCTGTTCGACCGGCGTCCCCTCGTCGGGGCGATCACCCTTCTTGGCGCCGCGATGGCAGCCGGTGGCGGCGATGACCAGCACCAGCAGCAGGGCGGTGAGGCGGACGGGCGCGGAGAGCATGGCGGAGCGTCGGATCATGGGGTCAAGGCGGGACGCGTCTGGAATACGAAGGGTCGATGATAGCCTAGTGTCCTGTCCTGCGACTGAAACCGACCGCCGGGACCCCAAAATTTCAAAGATACCCCCCTGCCATGTCTGAACAACCCTCCGAATCGGCCCGCCAGGCCATCGTCCCCGACACCGCCGCCGGCCGGCGTTTCGACGCCGTCGTGGCCGAACTGTTCCCCGAGTACTCCCGTTCACGCCTGACCGAATGGATCAAGGCCGGCGACGTCCTGCTCGATGGCGCCCAGGCGCGGCCGCGCGATCCGCTGCGCGGTGGCGAGGTGGTGACCCTGAACGTGGTGCTGGAGACCCAGACCGATGCCCAGCCGGAGGACATCCCGCTGGACGTGCTGTTCGAGGACGAGCACCTGCTGGTGATCAACAAGCCGGTCGGCCTGGTGGTCCACCCGGGTGCCGGCAACCACAGCGGCACCCTGGTCAATGCGCTGCTGTACCGCGACCCGTCGGTGGCGGTTCTGCCGCGCGCCGGCATCGTGCATCGCCTCGACAAGGACACCAGCGGCGTGATGGTGGTCGCCCGCACCCTGGAGGCGCAGACGGCCCTGGTCGAACAGCTGGCCGCGCGTGATGTGCACCGCCAGTATCTGGCCATCGTGATGGGCGCTCTGGTGGCCGGCGGCACCGCCGATGCGCCGATCGACCGTCATCCGCGCGACCGCCTGAAGATGGCGGTGCGCGAAGACGGCAAGGACGCGATCACCCATTACCGCCTGCGCGAGCGCTTCCGGGCGCACACCGCGCTGGAATGCCGGCTGGAAACCGGCCGCACCCACCAGATCCGCGTGCATATGGCGCACCTGCGCCACCCCATCATCGGCGACCCGCTGTATGGCGGTGCGCTGAAGCTGCCCAAGGGCGCCAGCGACGAACTGGTGGCCGCGCTGCGTGGCTTCAAGCGCCAGGCCCTGCACGCCGAGACGCTGGAGTTCGTGCATCCCATCACCGGCGAGCCGGTGCGCAATTCGGCGCCGGTACCGGACGACATGCTGCACCTGATGAAGGTGCTGCGCGAAGACAGCGAGGCCTTTACCGAGCGCGAGCGGGATCGCTGGTGAAGGCGACCGCGCTGCCGCTGCTGCAGGCTGACTGGCCGGCGCCGCCGGGCGTGCGGGCGCTGACCACACGCCGGCACGGCGCGGGCATTTCGCCGGCACCCTTTGCCCAGTTCAACCTGGGCAACCGGCACGCAGCCGATGGAGATGCGCCGGCCAACGTCGAACACAACCGGCAACTGCTGCAGCAGGGACTGGCGCTGCCCTCCGCGCCGCACTGGCTGCGCCAGGTGCATGGCACCACCGTGCTGCGCTTTGATGGCCCGCCAGTGGCCGGGGCCAGCGAGCCGGTGGCCGATGCCGCGGTGACGTCGGTGCCGGGGGTGGTGCTGGCCATCCTGACCGCGGACTGCCTTCCGGTGGTGTTTGCCGCCGCCGACGGCAGCGAAGTGGGCGCGGCCCATGCGGGCTGGCGCGGCCTGGCCGATGGCATGCTGGAACACACGGTAGCCGCGATGCGCACCGCGCCGTCGCAGCTGCGGGTCTGGCTGGGCCCGGCGGCAGGGCCTGCCGACTATGAGATCGGCGAAGAGGTGTATCAGGCCTTCGTCGGCCACGAACCGGCGGCGGCCGCCGCCTTCGTGGCCACCCGCGCAGGGCACTGGAAGGTCGATCTGTTCGCACTGGCCCGCCAGCGCCTGCAGTCCGTGGGCGTGGACCCGGCCCAGGTGTCTGGCGGCACGATCTCCACCATTGCCGATCCGGACCTGTATTCGCACCGTCGCGACCGCCGCACCGGCCGCATGGCAACGCTGGCCTGGATCGCTCCCTGACCGTGCCGCTGTTCGCGCAGGTGCTGGGGCCGGCCTTCCCCACCCTGGCAGCACCGGTGCAGGCGTTGCATGCGGCGCCGCTGCCGTGCCGCCGTACCGGGCAGGCGCGGATCGCACGGGGCCGCCATTGGCTGGTGCCCATGCTGGCCGCGTTGGCGCGGCTGCCGAAGGAGGCGCACGCCTTGCCGGTCGAGGTGGTGTTCAGCGTCTGCGGGCAAGGCGAGCAGTGGGCGCGACGTTTCGGGCGCTGGCCGATGGTGTCGCGGCTGTGGGCACAGGAAGGCGGTCTGCATGAGCAGCTCGGTGCCGTGCACTTCGGATTCGAGCTGCGGGCGCGTGAAGGCGGCATCGACTGGTCGGTGCGCAGCGTCCGCGTGTTCGGCCTGCTGCCGCTGCCGACGCGCTGGTTCGACGGCGTGCGCTGCCGCGAGGCCTGGGCCGCAGAGCGCTACACTTTCCTGGTTGATGTGACATTGCCCTGGATTGGACCCCTGATCCGTTATGAAGGCTGGCTCGACCCGCACTGACGCAGTGATCGTGTTCGATGGCGTCTGTGCGCTGTGCAGTCGCTGGGTGCGTTTCCTGCTGCGTGTGGACCGCCACGGGCGCTATCGCTTCGCAGCGATGCAGGGTACGCATGGCAGCCTGCTGCTGCGCAGCCATGGGCTGGATCCGCAGGACCCGCGCTCCTTTCTGCTGCTGGACGAGCAGGGCGCCTGGACTGACACGGACGCGATCCTGCGCGTGCTGACCGGGCTGGGAGGCGCATGGCGGCTGGCGGGCGTGCTGCGCCTGTTGCCGCGCAGCTGGCGGGATGCGGCCTATCGCAGGCTGGCCCGCAACCGATACCGCTGGTTCGGTCGTCACGACCGCTGCACGCTGGCGACGACGCAGCAGGCCGGCCGTTTCCTGGACTGATGCGCCGGTCGGTCCGCGCGCGGTGTCAGTGCGGAGCCGCAAGCAGCCGATAGGCGATGCGCTGGTTGCGCGCGCGGCCGTCCTCGCTGCGGTTGTCGGCTACCGGATGCTCCTCGCCGTACCCCACCGCGACCAGCGTCGGTGCCGGCACGCCATGCGCCTGCAACGCCGTCACCACCACGTCCGCACGCTGCTGGCTGAGCTGCCGGTTGGC
Source organism: Stenotrophomonas sp. Steno-C15 (assembly GCF_056393265.1). Taxonomy (NCBI): domain Bacteria; kingdom Pseudomonadati; phylum Pseudomonadota; class Gammaproteobacteria; order Lysobacterales; family Lysobacteraceae; genus Stenotrophomonas; species Stenotrophomonas sp. Steno-C15. The sequence continues at coordinate 5,469 of NZ_JBWJPF010000021.1, read as the reverse complement.
CTCGGACGCGCCCTGGCTGTCGGTGTGAGCGGCCACTTCCACCCGTGTGCCCGGCGCAGTGCTGCGCAATGCGTCGGCCACCACCTGCAGCGTTTCGCTGGAGCTGCCGCGCAGTTCGCTGGAGCCGGGATGGAACTCCAGCCGGGTCAGGTTCAGCGCAGCGATCCGCTGCGCGGCGCCGGCATCGGCCGGCAGCCGCGACAATGCCGCCCGGCCCGGACCCCACAGCCCACTCATCCGCAGGGCGGGGAAATCCTGGCGGAGCTGCCGCGAGATCGCCAGGCGCCGCTCTTCGCTCAGGGCGGTGGAGTCGATATCCAGCTGGTTGCCGGCGAACTCCAGGCGCAGTCCGTCGCCCTGCAGGCAGGGCAGGGTGCGGATCAGGCGCTCGAACCAGCGCGGCGACCGGGCCTGCGGATCGATCTCGATACGGCCACTGACGTGCCCTGCGCCATGCACCGCAATCAACGCGCTCCACAGGCGGCGGCGCAGGGCGTCGCTGGGCAGGCTGCCATGGACCGAGACCTGCGCGCCGCGCTGGTGCAGGAACAGCCGCGCGTCGTGTTCGCGGACGATCGCCTGTGGCGTCCACAGCGGCGTGCGTGCCTTCAGCTGCAGCCATGCGGTAGCGCCGAGCACGACCACGGCGGCCATCATCCACAGCAGGCTGCGCAGGGCCATGCCCTGCACCCGCGGGGTGAGCAGGGTGCCGGCCATCTGCGGTCGCTGCCGCTGCGGGCGGTTGCGCAGCTGGCGCGGCTCCGAAGGGGCCGGCTCGATGGGCTGGGACGTCAATGCGATCAGCCCCGGCAGCAGATCGCAGGCCACGACCCGGAACGCCCCCGATGACAGTCTGCTGCGCCGGGCCAGCCGGTCCATGACCGGATCACCCAGCGCACGCTGCAGGTCGCTGGCCAGCACCGGCAGCGGCGGCTGCCCGGGACGCCGCCAGGATCGGAAGTGAACCCCCAGGCCCGCCTGCTCGAAGGTCTGCTCCAGTCCGTCCAGTCCCCGTGGGTGGGAGGCTATCCAGCCGGCAATCACATCAACCACCCAACGGGTGCGATGGCCCAGTCCCAGGCGGTGGCTGGCTTCTTCGATGAAACGGTCGTACGCGTGCATGCAGTGGATCCCCGGAGTGATGTGCACGCAGTCGTGCACGGTGCGGCTTCTGTCGATTGCAGGAGCTCTGGGGGCGCCACTGTGGGGAGGTCGCGTCAATGCGAAATGAAATATCGCCGGTTCATTTTCTTTCGTTTTCCGCGATGGCGTCGCGAGGACGCCACGCAGCTGGCTGGAAGCCTTGGGGCAGCAGGACGTTCGCCTGCCTTAGTGCCACTTGCGACAGCGGCGGTGGAGATCACGCCACAGCGCCGGGATGGTTGCATGCGCAATTACTTTCGAGCCAAAAGCGTCAAGTTTCGGCGTACAGAATGCGCCTGATTCAGCCTTCGAGGGCGTCCAGGTAGCTGCGCCGCCAATGGTTGATGTCGTAGGTACGCAGGTGCTCCATCATGGCGTGCCAGCGCTCCTGGCGCTTGCGCAGCGACATGGTGGCGGCCGTGGCGATGGCATCGGCCACGCCGTCCAGATCGTGCGGGTTGACCAGCAGCGCCTGCTTCAGTTCATCGGCGGCGCCGGCCAGAAGGGACAGCACCAGCACGCCCGGATCCTCCGGGTCCTGCGAGGCGACGTACTCCTTGGCGACCAGGTTCATGCCATCGCGCAGCGGGGTGACCAGACCGACGGCCGCCGCGCGGTAGAAGCCGGTGAGGGTGGCATGGGTGAAGTTCTGGTTGACGTAGCGAAGCGGCGTCCAGTCCGGCTCGGCATGGCCACCGTTGATGTGCCCGGCGATCTGTTCCAGCTGGCTGCGCAGTTGCCGGTACTCGGTGACATCACCGCGCGAGACCGGCGCGATCTGCAGGTAGGTCAGGGTGCCGCGCTGGTCGGGGTGGCGCTGCAGGTAACGTTCGAAGCCGAGGAAACGTTCGGGCAGCCCCTTGGAATAGTCCAGGCGGTCCACGCCGATGGCCAGCTGCCGATCCCGCAGACTGGCCCGCAGGTTCTTCACGGCGGCCTTGGCCGCTGCGGTGCTGGCCTGACGCGCGATAAGCCCGGTGTCGATGCCGATCGGGAAGGCGGCAGCGCGGAAGCGGCGCCCCCCCGGGGCCTCCAGTTCGCCGTTGTCGAGCACGCGACCGCCGCCGAACAGCCGCAGGTAGGTCTGGAAGCGGTCGGCATCGCGCTGGGTCTGGAATCCCACCAGGTCATAGGCATACAGCGCGGAGAACAGCCGCAGGTGGTCGGGCATGGCCTGCAGCAGGTCCGCCGAGGGCATCGGGATGTGCAGGAAGAAGCCGATGCGGCAGCCGATGCCGCGCTCGCGCAGCAGGGCACCCAGCGGGATCAGATGGTAGTCGTGGATCCAGACGATATCGTCCTCGCGCAGCAACGGCGCGAGCTTGTCCGCGAACATCGCATTGACCTTGTGATATGTCTCGCGCGTGCCGCGGTCATAGTCGACAAGGTCCAGGCGGAAATGCAGCAGCGGCCACAGCGTGCGGTTGGCGAAGCCGTTGTAGTAGCCGTCCACCTCGCGCTTGTTCAGGTCCATGGTGACGAAGCGGATGTCGCCGTCCTGCTGTTCATGCAGCGCGCCGCTGCCATCACGCACGGTCTTGCCACTCCAGCCGAACCACATGCCGCCGCGCTCCTTGAGCGCAGCCAGCAGGCCCACCGCAAGGCCCCCGGCGCGGTTCTCGCCGGGCACGGCAACGCGGTTGGAGACCACCACCAGACGACTCATGATGCCTCCTGCCACGAACGCGACAGGCGCATCGCTGCCGTGATCAGACCCACATGCGAATACGTCTGCGGGAAGTTGCCCCACGCTTCGCCGCTGTCGAAGGCCAGGTCCTCCGACAGCAGGCCAAGATGGTTGCGCTGCTTCAACAGCGTCTCGAACATCTCGCGTGCCTCATCCATGCGCCCGATCGCCGCCAGCGCATCGATGTACCAGAAGGTGCAGATGGTGAAGCTGGTTTCCGGCTCGCCGAAATCGTCCGGTGCGATGTAGCGGTACAGCGAATTGCCATGCTTGAGGTCGCGGCCGATGGCCTCGACGGTGGCGATGAAACGTGCGTCGAGTGCATCGATGAAGCCGATGTCGGCCAGCAACAGCAGCGACGCGTCCAGGCGATGGCCGTCGAAGGTGTCGGTGAAGTGGCCCAGCGATTCGCTCCAGGACCGCTGCATGATGCGCGCGTGGATGATGTCGGCGCGCTCGCGCCAGTAGCGTGCACGGTCATCGCGCTTGAGCCTCACGGCGATCTTGCACAGGCGATCGCAGGCGGCCCAGCACATCGCGCTGGTGTAGGTGTGCACCTCGGTGCGGCCGCGGAACTCCCATAGGCCTGCGTCGGGGACGTCGTGCAGGGCAAAGGCCTGTTCGCCCAGCGGTTCCAGCCGGGCAAAGGTATGGGCATCCCCGGGGTCCTGCAGGCGACGATCGAAGAACAGCTGGGTGGAGGCCAGCACCACGCTGCCATACACGTCGTGCTGGCGCTGCACCCAGGCCAGATTGCCGCGGCGCACCGGGCCCATCCCGCGGTAGCCGGACAGGCTGGGAACTTCATCCTCGTCCAGCTTGGCCTCGAATCCGATGCCGTACAGCGGCTGCAGCGTGCCGTCGGTGGTGGCGAGGTTGAAGATGTAGCCGAGGAACTGCTCCATCGTACGGGTGGCGCCAAGCCGGTTCAGCGAACGCACCACGAACGCAGCATCGCGCAGCCAGCAGTAGCGGTAGTCCCAGTTGCGCACGCTGCCGGGAGCTTCGGGAATCGAGGTGGTCATCGCCGCGATGATCGCCCCACTGTCCTCGTACTGGCACAGCTTGAGAGTGATCGCGCTGCGGATCACCGCGTCCTGCCATTCCAGCGGGATCGACAGATAGCGCACCCATTCGCGCCAGTAGTCACGCGTGCGCTGGAACGCTTCCTGCACATAGCCGCTGATCGAGCGGTTGAGCGATTCATCCACGCCCAGGATCAGGTGCACAGGGTGGTTGAGGACGAACGGCAGGCCATCACGGACCATTCGGACCGGCACATCGGTGGTCAATCGCAGCACGTGGTCGGGCAGGATCCAGCGCACGTGGTTGCTGCCCCACGTGGATTCGGGAACACGTGCGCCCCAGTCGGCCAGCGGCCGTGCGCGGATGACGATACGTGGGCTGCCGGCCAATGGCCGCACCTGGCGGATCAGGCTGACCGGCCGGTAGAAGCGGTCGTTCTGCCGCCAGCGTGGCGCGAAATCGAGGATCTCCAGCGCACCTCCATGCGTGTCGCGCAGCACCGTGCGCAGGATGGCGGTGTTGGTGAGATATTCCTGCTCGCTGTCGGCGAAGTCCTCCAGCTCGACGGCGAAGTCGCCGCCTGTCTGCTGGTTCGGGCCCAGCAGCGCACAGAAGGTGGGGTCGCCGTCAAAGGTGGGCAGGCAGCTCCAGACGACACGGGCATGTTTGTCGACCAGGGCGCCGAAGCTGCCGTTGCCGACCACGCCCAGATCAAGATCGGGTTGGGTCATCACGCGGTACATCTCGGTTGCGGCCGTGGGGGTGGCCGGGTCAATAGGCATTCTCGCGCAGCCAGGCGTGCACGCTGCGTATGTCAGGCAGCGCGAACACGGCGGCGCTGGGTTCACGCTCGCCGATCAGCACGCTCCAGCCATGCTGGCCGTTGGCGGCGTCGAATCCGAATTCATCCGTCAGGTCATCGCCGAGGAACACGGGCAGGCGGCCCCGGAACGGCAGGTACTGCATCATCCGCCGGATCGCGCGGCCCTTGTCGGTGCCGACGGGCACGAACTCGACCACGTGATCGCCGGGTTGCAGGCGGTAGCTGGAGCGACCGCGCACATGGCGCTCAGCGAACGCCCGCACCTCGCTTCCAGCGTGCGGCGCCTCGCGCCAGTGCAGGGCCAGGCCCACACCCTTGTCTTCTACCAGTACCCCGGGATGGCCATGGGCAAAACGCATCGCCTGCTGATGCAGGGCATGCAGCCATTCGGCGGTGTCATCGTCATGTTCGTCGCGCAGCACGCGTCCGTCCTGGCCACGCAGTTCATGGCCGTGCAGGCCGGCCGCAGGCAGCTGCAGAGGCGCGAACAACTGGTCAAGCTGTGCCAGAGGACGGCCACTGACCAGTGCTACGGCACCTTCCAGGCGGTCGCTGATACGACCGATGGCCTCACGCACATCGGGCAGCAGCTGCACGGCGTCCGGTCGTGCAGCGAATTCAATCAGGGTGCCATCGACATCGAGGAACAACGCGCAGGCATCGTCCAGCAATGGAGGTGGCGGACGCAGGGGGAGCGGTTCAGCCATGACGCCCAGCCTGCCAGCGTGGGCGTGTACGTGGGGTCGAGAGCAGGCGACGACGGTGCGTCGGCGCTGTCTGTCGATTGCCG
>NZ_JBWJPF010000020.1:0-79917 GCF_056393265.1 Stenotrophomonas sp. Steno-C15 | reverse complement strand
TGCCATCGGTCAGGATCACTGTGGCACCGGCTTCGGCTGTACCGCTCACCACACTGCCGTTGCTCGGGTCGAGCACCGGCGCCGGCGGCGCCACCGTATCCACGGTGGTCGTGGCCGGGCCACTCGCGTTGCCTGCCGCATCCTGGGCCACCGCCGTGATCACGGTGCCATCGGGCAGCGGCGTGCCGGGCGTGAACGACCAGTTGCCACTGCCATCGGCCGTGGTCTGCCCGATCGGGTTGCCGCTGCCATCGGTGAGAATCACCGTGGCACCCGCTTCTGCCGTACCGCTTACCACACTGCCGTTGCTCGGGTCGATCACCGGTGCCGGCGGTGCCACCGCGTCCACCGTGGTGCTTGCCGGGCCACTGGTGTTGCCCGCCGCATCCTGGGCGACCGCGGTGATCACCGTGCCGTCCGGCAGCGCTGTGGCGGGGGTGAAGCTCCAGTTACCGCTGCCATCGGCCGTGGTCTGCCCGATCGGGTTGCCGTTGCCATCGGTGAGAATCACTATCGCACCGGCTTCGGCGGTGCCGCTGATCACCACGCCGTTGCTGGCGTTGATCACCGGTGCCGACGGTGCCAGCGCATCCACGGTGATGCTGGCCGGGCCACTGCTGTTGCCGGCCGGGTCCGTTGCGATGGCGTTGACCACCGTGCCGTCGGGCAATGGCGTGGCCGGGGTGAAGCTCCAGTTGCCGCTGCCATCGGCCGTGGTCTGCCCGATCGGAGTGCCGCTGCCGTCGGTCAGCACGATGACTGCATTGGCTTCTGCAGTGCCACTGATCTCGACCCCATTGCTGGGATCGATCACGGGCGCCGGCGGCGCAACGCCATCGATGGTGATGGCCGCCGGCGCACTGTCGACACCCGAAGGACTGCGCGCGATCACGTTGACCACGGTCCCATCGGGCAGCGGTACGCCCGGGGTGAACGACCAGTTGCCACTGCCATCAGCCGTGACCTGGCCGATCGGGTTGCCGCTGCCATCGGTGATGATGACCGTATTGCCCGGATCTGCAGTACCGCTGATCACCGAACCGTTGCTGGGATCGATCAGCGGAATCGAGGGCAGCGAGCTGTCGACGGTGGTGCTTGCCGGTGCGCTGGTGTTGCCTGCGGCATCGGTCGCGGTGACGTTGACCACCGTGCCATCGGGCAGCGGCGTGGCGGGGCTGAAGCTCCAGTTGCCACTGCCATCGACAGTGGCCTGCCCGATCGGATTGCCGTCGCCGTCGGTCAGCGTCACGGTGCTGTTCGGTTCGGCGGTACCGGTGAGGACGTTGCCATTGCTGGCATTGACGACCGGCGTTGGCGGCGCCACCGCATCGACCGTGGTGCTGCCCTGCGGGCCGGTGTTGCCGGCCGCATCCTGCGCGACCGCGTTGACCACCGTGCCGTCAGGCAGTGCCGTGGCCGGGGTGAAGCTCCAGTTGCCGCTGCCATCGGCCGTGGTCTGCCCGATCGGGTTGCCACTGCCATCGGTGAGGATCACCGTGGCGCCGGCCTCGGCGGTGCCGGTGATCGTCGTGCCATTGCTCGGGTCGACCACAGGGGCCGGCGGCGGCAGCGCATCGACGGTGATGGCCGCCTGCGGGCCGGTATTGCCGGTGGCATCGGTGGCGGTCGCCACGATCACCGTCCCGTCCGGCAGCGGCGTGCCGGGAGTGAAGCTCCAGTTGCCACTGCCGTCGGCGGTGACCTGGCCAATCGGATTGCCGCTGCCGTCGGTCAGGATGACCGTGCTGCCAGCTTCGGCAGTACCACTGACGGTGGTGCCGTTGCTGGGATCGATGACCGGCGCCGGCGGCGCACTGGCATCGACAGGGACGGTGGCCGGCGGACTGGTATTGCCTGCCGCGTCCACCGCCACGGCCGTGACGACGGTGCCATCCGGCAGCGGGGTGGCCGGCGTGTAGCTCCAGTTGCCGCTGCCATCGACGGTGACCTCCGCGATCAGACCACCGTTGCCATCAGTGAGGATGATCGTGCTGTTGGGCTCGGCGGTACCGCTGACCGTGTTGCCGTTGCTGGGATTCAGCACCGGCGTCGCCGGTGGCAGCGCGTCCACGGTGATGCTGGTCGCGCCGCTGGTATTGCCAGAGGCATCGGTGGCGGTCGCGCTGACGACGCTGCCATCGGGCAGCGGCGTAGCGAGCGGGAACGACCAGTTGCCGTTGCTGTCGACCGGGGCCTGACCGAAGGGATTACCGCTGCCATCGATCAACGTGACGACACTGCCCGGCTCGGCCGTGCCAGTGAGCGTGATGCCATTGCTCGGGTTGACCACGGGTGCGGCAGGTGCGACGGCATCGACCGTGATCGACGAAGGCGCACTGGTGTTGCCGGTGGCATCGGTGGCCGTGGCGTTGATCACGGTGCCATCAGGAAGCGGCGTCGCCGGAGTGAAGGTCCAGTCGCCAAAGCCATCGGCGGTGACCTGCGCAATGAGATTGCCATTGCCGTCGGTGAGCGTCACCGTGCTTCCCGGCTCGGCGGTGCCTACGATCAGGGTGCCATTGCTGACGTCGAGCACGGGCGCCGACGGCGCCTGCGAGTCGATGGTGACGCTGCTGCCGACGCTGGCGTTGCCGGAGCCATCCACTGCCACGGCGTTGACCACCGTCCCGTTGGGCAGCGGCGTGGCGGGCGTGTAGCTCCAGTTGCCGCTTCCATCCACCGTTACGCTGGCAATCGGATCACCATTGCCATCGGTGAGGATCACCCTGCTGCCAGGCTCGGCGGTGCCAGTGACTGCGCTGCCGTTGCTCAGGTTCAGCACAGGCGCGGCCGGTGGCACCGCATCCACCGTGGTGCCGCCCTGCCCGCCGGTGTTGCCTGCAGCGTCGGTGGCGGTGGCATTGATCACGGTACCGTCCGGCAGTGGCGTGGCCGGGGTGAAGCTCCAGTTGCCGTTGCCGTCAGTGGTGGTCTGGCCTATCGCAGTGCCGCTGCCGTCAGTCAGCGTCACGGTACTGCCGGGCTCGGCCGTACCGCTGATGCTCGTGCCGTTGCTGGGAAGGACGACCGGGGCGGCCGGAGCGACCGCGTCAACGATGATGCTGGCGCCGGGGCCGGTGTTGCCGGTGGCGTCCGTGGCACTGGCGTTGACCACGGTGCCGTTCGGAAGCGGCGTGGCCGGGGTGAAGCTCCAGTCACCGTTGCCGTCGGCGGTGACCTGCCCGATCGGATTACCGTTGCCATCGGTCAAGGTGACCGTGCTGCCGGGCTCGGCGGTTCCGCTGAGCGTGGTGCCGTTGCTGGCCTCGAGTATGGGCGCGGCAGGCGGCTGCGAATCCACGGTGACCGTTGCCGGCGGGCTGCTGTTGCCTGAGGCATCCTGGGCAACCACCGTGACCACCGTGCCATCGGGCAGCGGCGTGCCGGGGGTATAGCTCCAGTTGCCGCTGCCATCGACGGCGACTTCCGCAATCGGATTGCCGTTGCCGTCGGTCAGCACCACCGTGCTTCCGGGCTCGGCGGTGCCCGTGAGCGTGCCGCCATTGCTGGGCTCCACGGTAGGCGTGGACGGCGCGACCGCATCGACCGTGATGCTTCCCTGGCCGCTGGTGTTGCCGGCCGGATCGGTTGCGGTGGCATTCACCACCGTGCCGTCCGGCAACGGCGTGCCCGGGGTGAAACTCCAGTGGCCATCGCCATCGGCGGTGACCTGGCCGATCGGGTTGCCATTGCCGTCGGTGAGGGTCACCGTGCTGCCGGCCTCGGCGGTACCGCTGATCGTCGTGCCGTTGCTTGGATCGATGACCGGTGCGGCAGGCGCAACGCCATCGATGGTGATCGACGTGGCGGGGCTGGTATTGCCGGCCGCATTCTGGGCCACGGCAGTGACCACGGTTCCATCAGCAAGCGCCGCAGGCGGCGTGAAGCTCCAGTTGCCGCTCGCATCCGCTACCGTCTGGCCGATCGGATTGCCATCGCCATCCGTAAGCAGGATGGTCAGGCCCGCGCCCGCCGTTCCGGAAATCACACTGCCATTGCTGGCATTCACCAGCGGCGCGTCGGGATAGTCGGGCGCCTGCACCGTGACCGGCGGACTGCTGTTGCCGGCCGGATCGGTCACTACCACGCTGATCGTCTCGCCTTGGGTCAGCGGTGGATCCAGTGGCACCGTGAACTGGCCGTCGCCGCCGATCACCACGGTGGCATCGGGCTGGCCATCGCCATCGGTATCCACGCCCACCGTTGCTCCCGGCTCACCGCTGCCGCTGATGCTGCTGCCGTCGTCAGCCACCACCACGTTGCTGGCCGCTGCAGGCGGTGTGGTATCGGGGGCCGTCGCCTGCCCCGGTCCGCTCACGTTGCCGGCGGCATCGACCAGCGTCACGCTGACGCTCTCGCCGTTGGTCAACGGCGGCGACAGGGTGACACTGAATCGCCCATCGGCACCCACCGTTCCGGTCGCATCAGGTTGCCCGTCACCATTGGTATCGACGCGCACCGTGGCACCGACTTCACCGCTGCCGGTAAGCGTCCGGCCGTCCGCACTGAATGCCAGCCCGGTGGGTGCGGCCGGCGGCGTGGTATCGGGTACCGGGGGATTCTGCGGTGGATTCGGCGATCCGCCACCGCCACCGCCGCCGCTGTCGGCCAACGCCACCGCTGCGCCGACCGCGGCCAGCCCGCCCAGCACCATCGCGCCGCTGATGCCACTGCCCGCGCCCGCGCCCGCTGCCGTCAGCGAGTCGAATCCAGCCAGCGTCTCCTGCGGCAGATAGCTCGCCGCCAACGGCCCATCGCTGGCCACCACCGGCAGATCGACGGCCACGAGCTTCTTGTCATCCACCAGGAACAGATGGCTGGGCGATTGTCCTTCAGCATAGAAGTTGACGATGCGGACGTTCTCGCCGGTCTTCAGCTGCACCACGAGATCCTGGCCGTCCTTCACGTAGCCGGCGACCTGGTCTGGATCGATGTCCAGTGCGACATTGCTGCTCTGCTGCAGCGTCACGACATCATTGCGGACGGTGGTGGCGGCGGTATCGGAGCTGATCGATTCGCTTGCCGGGACAACCTTGACGCGGATGGCCATGGGACATTCCTCTCTACAGGCGCACCGCCATGCGCACAACGACGTCACGCACAGCGATCACGCTGGCACGGCGGCACGGAATGGATATGTTTTCGCGCGAAGCCACCGCCAACGGGCAAATCGCCTGCTGTCGGATACGTGCTTCGGATTCTTCAGGCGACCGGATGCAGCGATGCGACGCGCCCGGTCGTGGTGCGATGCAGCGCTACAGCGTGGGCGCGAGATGCAGATGCATGAACGACAGTCCTCTTGTCTGGAATCGCCGACGCGCGTTCAGCGACGCGGTCAGGGCCGTCGGACGTCGGCCATTGCTCCCCGTCCGCTGCGGGAGGGTATACACCGCGTCGAAGTGAACGTTCCATGCAGATCGCGTGCATGCGGCCTTCATCGCGCAGGTCGTTGAAAGCTCTGTGACGCAGTTGGCACGTCATTACGCTGGAACACCCGTTTTCACGGGAAAAAAATGCGATCCAAATTGACGCTTCAGGCTCGTTTTGCGCAGCGCAAAACGAACGAAGGAACGGTCGGGAGTGCCCGCAGCAACGCGTGGCGACTCCCCCGTTCCCCTCATCACTACAACGATGACTGCGTTCAGTCCGCTGATCGGGCCTTGTCTGCTTCATCGTTCCACGCGGCCACGCGCGCACGGGTGTCGGCCAGCATCTTGTCCAGCGCTGCACGATCATGCACGTGGCCGCGCAGGATCACGCTGTCGATCTTCCCGGTCGCGGCGATGTCCTGCAGCGGATTGGCGGTCAGCAGTACCAGGTCCGCGGCCTTGCCCGTGGCCACGCTGCCGTAGCGGTCCATCTGCCCGAACCAGGCCGGGCCAGACCGCGTGGCCGCTGACAGGGCCTGGGGCGGTGTCAGCCCTTCCTGCACGAACAGCTGCAGTTCCTGGTGCAGTCCGATCCCGGGATAGTTGAACGAATTGAGGAAGCCGGCGTCGGTGCCGGCAATGATCGTCACACCCGCTTCCTGAAGCATCGGCAGCACCGCGGCCACCTGCCGGTACTGCGCATGCCGCGCCTGGATCTGTGCCGGCGTGGCCTTGGCCGCACGCTCCACGCGCCACTGGTAGGTGGCACGCAGGCCTGGGCCGATGTAGGCCAGATAGGGATCGTGGGCATGATCGTCCTGGTCGAGGAAGTCGAGAATGCGTCCGCCGTTGAGTGTGGGCGTCACGAACACGCCTCGACGGGCGAAATCACGATACGCGCGCATCGCGGTGTCACGGTCGAAACTGGCATCCAGCTGCCGGTTGGCTTCCGCACGATCGATACGTCCGGCGCCGAAATCGGCTGCAATCCGCGCCTCATCCCTGCTGCCCGCCTTGAACGCATAGTCCAGGTGTTCGATCGACGCCAGGCCAGCATCGACCGCCTGCTCCACGGTCAGTGCCATTGGGATATGGCCCGATGCCCTGAATCCTGCCTTGCGCGCGGCGGCGGCCGAGTACAGGAAAAGTTCCGGTGTCAGCGTACTGTCCGTGATCTTGACGAAGTCGACCTTGTCGCGCTGCAGGCGCGTGATCGCCTGATCGGCATCGGCGCGGCTGCCGACTTCGATCGTCCCCTTCCAGACCGGCTTGATGCCTTCGATCTTGGCGCCGGAGCTGAGCAGGCGTGGACCGAACAGTGTGCCGGCGGCGATCTCGCCACGCCACTGCAGCACCTGCTGCGGCAGATCACCCGAACAGTCGCGCACGGTGGTGATGCCATGGGCGACGTACAGCGGCAGCAGTGCCTTGTTCTCTTCGATCAGCGCAGGGCCTCCACCGAAGTGCACATGCATGTCCCACAGTCCCGGAATCAGGTACTTCCCCTGCGCATCCAGCTGCCGGTCCGCGCGCCACTGGCCCTCCAGCCCTGCGTCAGGGCCGACCGCAACAATCGTCTCGCCGCGGATCACCACGCTCTGCCCCGGCAGGGTGCGGGCGTGCTCCACATCGACCACGGTGGCATTGCGGATCAGCAGATCGGCACGTTCGGCTGCAGCAGCGGACAGCGGTGCGCAGGCGAACAGCACAGCAAGGGACAACGGGCGGAAACAGAACATGGAGAACATCCTGATGGGCACGGCCAGCGTGCGGAATGGAAGGAGCAGATATCAGCGTGTCGCGCCATGCTGGCGCAGCAGGGTTTCGATCGCGGCGAATCCGCGCTGGCGCGCATGAGCCAGCGGCGTCACGCCCTCGCCGTCGGCCAGCTCAGGATCGGCGCCCGCTTCGAGCAGCAGCTGCACGATCTGCGTGTGGCGCGGCCCTCCGTCGCCGAGCAGGATCGCCTCCAGCAGCGCCGTCCACTGCAGTCGATTGACGTGGTCCACTGCCACGCCCGCACGCAGCAGCATGCGCACCGTGGTGACGTGGCCACGCTCGGCGGCGGGAATCAGGGCGGTGCCGCCATAACGGTTGGTGCTGCTCAGGTCTGCACCATGGCTCAGGGTCAAGGCCAGGATTCCGTCCAGTCCGCGCGCACCGGCGTACAGGTAGGCGCTGTCCTGCAGCCTGTCCTTGGCGTTGACATCGGCCCCCGCCTCGATCAGCACGCGCGCCGCGTCCACGCGGTTGCCATGGGTCGCCAGCAGCAGCGCGGTGCGGCCCTGTGCGTCGCGCGCTTCCAACGCCGCGCCATCGGCCAGTGCCTGGCGCACCGCTCCGGCATCGCCGCGGCTGGCGGCCTCCCGCAACCGCACGTCGGCCTGGCCGGACGGGTCTGCGGCACAGGCCGGAAATGCCACGGCCAGCAGGCACAGCAGAAGCGCGCGCCGTGAGGGCGCAGCCCAGCGCAGACAGCGGTGTTGCAGGTGCATGATGAACCCTCCGGAATCAGTCGGCCGGACGTTGCCGGTACCTTGGCCGCATGGTAGAAGTCGCCACGAGTATCCAGAAATGAAATGTTCAAATGCAAGAAAGTTCAAAATCGAATAGGTCACTGTTCGAACTGGACCTGCTGCGGGCCCTGGTGATGGTGGCCGACTGCGGCAGCTTCACCACTGCGGCCACCCGCCTGCACTCGACCCAGTCCACGGTCAGCCAGAAGGTGCGCCGTCTGGAAGAGCTGGCCGGTCATCGCCTGCTCGAGCGTGGCCATCGCGATGTGCAGCCCACCGACGCCGGCCACACGCTGCTGGGCTATGCGCGGCGCATGCTCGACCTGAACGAGGAAATGGCGCAGGCCTTGGCAGGCGCCACGGTCGAAACAGCGGTCCGCATCGGCGTGCCCGAGGACTTCGTCAACGCGCAGACCACGCGCATGCTGGCCGCTTTCAGCCGCCGCCATCCGCAGGTGAAGCTGGAGATCAGCAGCGGCCTCAGCCGCGATCTGGCCCACGGCTTCGATCATGGCGAACTGGATCTGGTCCTGGTCAAGCAGCGCCGCAACAGCCGCCAGGCCGTGCATTGCCGGCGTGAACCCATGCACTGGATCGACAGCCTGCGCAGTGGCTGCCTGCTGCAGGAGCCTGTGCCGCTGGTGACCTTCCCGCCGCGCGGACTGTACCGCGACGAAATGATCCAGGCGGTCGAAGCACTCGGCCTGCGCTGGCGCATCGCCTTCACCAGTTCATCGCTCAGCGGCATCCAGGGCGCGGTTGCCGATGGCATCGGCATCAGCCTGCTGCCGCGCCGGGCAGTGGGCCGCGGACACCGCATCATCGACGGCGAACGGAACCTGCCGGTGATCGACAACTACGAGATCGGGCTGCTGCACCGTGGCGACGCCGATGATGCCGTGCGTGCGCTGGCCAGCGAGCTGTGGCAGCAGGTGCAGCGCGAGCCGGTATGAGCCCGTTCGATGAATACCGCCGGGAGCAGGGGCGCGGCGGGTGCGCCGTACACAGCGCTGAACGGGTACCATAGACACCTGTTTCCGCTGTGATGCCGCATGGGCCCGTCCGACCGCCACGATCGTATCCGCCGCTGGCAGGCCGCTTCACTGCTTGCCGCCGCGCCGATCGCCAGCCTGTCCGCCAGCGATGCCGTCGGCGCTCCGCCGCCGCAGGCACCGCCTGGCCAGCAGCGGATCGCCCCGGCGGCGCTGGTCGAACGGCTGCATCAGCTGGTGCTGTCCGGGCAGAGCGCCACAGCCACGCTGGAAAGCTGGTGTGCCGAACACGGCCTGGCCCAGCAGGCCCGCGTCCGCGCGGTGCGCATCCATGGCGATGACAAGCAGGCCCCGGCCGAGGTGCTGCAGGCACTGGGCGCCGACTCCAGCGCCGCGCTGCGCTACCGCCGCGTGCAGCTGGTGTGCGGGAACCGCGTGCTGTCCGAGGCCGACAACTGGTACCTGCCCGGCCATCTCAGTACGGCGATGAACCAGGTGCTGGACAGCACCGACGAGCCTTTCGGCCGCGTGGTCGGCCCGCTGGGCTTCCAGCGCGAGACCGAAGCCGACCAGACCTTCTGGCCCCCCCGTGGCGAGGGCGACCACGGCATCATCCTGGAAGTACGCGCCTTGCTGCGCGACCGCCAGCAGCAACCTTTCAGCTACGTCATCGAATCCTATCTGGTGCAGGCGTTGCCGTAAGCGTGATTGCGGATGGCTGTGACGACTGTCCGCGCGTCGTGAAGGCACCAAGCGACGCCTCTCCGCTCGCCGCAGACGCGAGTCGAAGAGGCGCCCCACCTGCGCTGCTCAGTTGAAGCGGTAATCCATCTCCACCCAGAACTGGCGGCCATAGGGGTCGTAGTTGCCGACCGGATAGAACGGCCAGCCCCCCCCGTTGCGGTCCGCCGGCGGCCGGCTGTTGCGCAGGTTGTTGACGATGACACCCAGCGACAGGTTGTCGCCGAAGGTGCGGAACACGCTTGCGTTGTACGTCATGTACGGTCCGATGCGGCCGCTGCCGTCGCTCTTCGGCAGCGAGCCATAGCGGTTGCCGTACACCGTCGCGGTCCAGTCACCGCGGTTCCAGGTCACGCTGCCGTTGACCTTGCTGCGCCACTGCCAGTCGTCGAGGGAATTGCGGATGTCACGCACCTCGTCATCGGCGAACTGCCGGTACTCATGCTCAAGCACGACGGTGTAGGCCAGGCGCGTGGTGAAGCGCCCCGCCCGCCCGGCATCGAAACGCCAGTTGCCCTTCAGATCGATGCCGCGCACGGACTCGGATGCCGCGTTGATCGGATTGATCAGCACCCGGGTGACCTGGTCCGGCTGCACCGCCGCCGTGGAAGGATTACGGATCACGCGGGCCAGCGCGTCCTGGCACAGCGGCGAACCGATATCGCGCACTTCGCCGCCCAGGGTACGGCCGAGGCGGCAATCGGCTTCGTCGCGCAGGATGCGGCTGCTGTCGAGATTGGTCACCTCGTTGTCGATGCGGATGTCGTAGTAGTCCGCACTGAAATCCAGGCTTGCCAGCGGCGACCAGACCACACCGAAGCCGTACGACTTGGCGGTTTCCGGTTGCAGCTGCGGATTGGCGCGGTTGCTGAAGTCGATGGACAGCCCGTTGAAGTCGCAGTCGTCATACGGCTGACCGGCGGTACGGCACCGCCAGTAATCGGTCATGCCCGGGTTGTAGCCGCGGGTTTCAGTGGCGAACACGTAGTTCATGTCCGGCGCACGGAAACTGGTGGCGGCCGTGCCACGGATCAACAGGCTGTCCAGCGGGCGGAACTCCACGCCGAAGCTCCACGTCGCCTTGCCGATGTGTTCGCCTGCGGCCCGGTACTGATCGTAGCGGCCCGCCAGCGTGGCGGTCAGGCGCGGCAGCAACGGCAGCTGCAGTTCGGCGCCCACCGCATAGCGATCACGCTCTCCTCCTGCGCCAACGCCGGCACTCGTGTTCCAGAACTCTCCGGTTCCCAGCCGCGGGTCCGGTCGGTTGCGATACCCCTGGCTGCCGGCCTCGACCACGGCCGCCAGCGCCGCGTCTCCCCCGGGCAGTTCGAACAGGCGGCCGTTGACGCTGGCGCTGAAGGTCTGCAGCCACGCCGCATTGCGGCTCTCCTGGTAACCGGACAACTGCCCGTACTCGTCCGGCGTCAGCGGCTGGTAAAGCCGTGCCGGATCCGGCGCGTAGACCTCCACCCCGTCGCGCACGCCCAGTGTGGGGCCGAGCAGGTATTCGTTGATTCCCGCCAGCAGCACCGGCCGCCGCGTCCGGTTCTCGTAGCGCGAGCGGCTGTAGACGGCCTCGTAGTCCCAGTCGCTGTCACCCAGCTGGCCGCGTACACCGACGTTGAACGACCACGATTTTTCCAGGAAGCGATTGGCGTTGCGCGGCAGGCCGCCCACTTCTTCCGGTGCGAACCGGCGATACCAGCTCTCCAGTTCACCACTGTTCTGGTTGTAGAAGTAATTGCGTGCGGACGTCCACGTCGGGGCACGGGTGTTGTTGTAGATGGTGGCGCTGCCCACGGCCAGGTCGGCGAACAGATCGGTCCGTTCGTCCAGGTGGAAGGTCAGCAGGCCATAGCCATCGAGGTTGCGCTTTTCAGTCTGCACGGTCCAGTAGCTGGCGGCGGCCTCGTTGCTGCCGCAGTAACTGCCCAGGCGCGGATTGGTGGCGCGGAACACGCTCCCGCCGTAGATCCCGGAAGCGGCATCGCAGCCGTCACTGCCCGGGTCGATGTTCCTGCCGGTGGCTGCATTGCGCCGATAGGCGATGGCCGTGGCCTGCGGGACCGTGCCACGCGGATCATCGTCCAGCGAGTCCATGAAATCGCGCTGGCGTGCGTGGATGGCCTTGCGGATTCCCAGCTCGAAGCCGAACACGCCTTCCCATCGCTCACCGGCACCACCTCCCACCACCTGCACGCGCTGGTTGTCTCCCCCGCCCTGCTCGGTACCGCCGGCGCGTACGTTGATGTCCACGCCGTCGTAGCGCTCCTTGAGAATGATGTTGACCACGCCGGCGATGGCGTCGGAACCGTACACGGCCGAAGCGCCGCCGGCGAGCACTTCGATACGCTCGATGAGGGCGCTGGGAATGTTGGCCAGGTTCACCACGTTGACCGAGCCTTCGTAGGCCAGCGGATAGTCGGACTGGCGACGACCGTTGACCAGCACCAGCGTGCGGTTCGGCCCCAACCCGCGCAGATTGATGGTGTTGGCGGCCGGGGTGAAGGTATTGCCGTAATCCTCGCCCTGCACGTTGCCGGTGTTCTCGGTCAGCGCGCTCAGGGCGTCGAATGCATTGCGGTAGCCCTGTGCGTCGATCTGCTCCCGGCTGATCACGGTCACCGGCGACGGCCCTTCAACGCTGGCGCGCGGAATGCGCGAACCGGTGACCTTCACTTCCTGCAGCGATGTAGGTGCGCTTTCCTGCGCGAAGGCGGGCAACGAGGCCAGCATCAGGGACGACAGCGCGAGCACCAGCGGACGATGGCGCAGCGCCTGGGGAGAGGCGGACATGGGCTTCCTGGGGGAGTTGGACGATTGGACGGGACGCGGCGGCCTGTGCACGCATAACGATCCCGTAACGAAAGTGTCCCGAACGGACAGTTTCAGCGGAAATGACCAGGCCTGATGGGCTTATGCCGGAACCTGATAAGTGACACCGCGCGCTGACAACGTGCGTTTTACAACATTCTTGATGGTGTGGCGGCGCATGTACGGGCATCGTCAAGCCATGACGACCTGTTCCTTCGGCCCTCCGATTCCGCCGCTCCGCCCCGTGCTGCGCCAACACCTCGTGCAGCTGCAGGCGGCCCCGATCACCCTGCGCCTGTTCAACCGCGCCGATCTGCCACGCTGGCGCGCCTTCGACGATCGAAGGAGCCGCGGCATCTTCCGCCCGTCAGGCGTCGACGAGGAAGCGCGCTTCCTGGCAGGCGTCCACCGTTCGCGCCTGCAGCAGGACAACGACCAGCTGCTGCTGGGCGTGTTCGATGACCGGCACGGCATGCTGCATGATCAACTGCAGATCCAGCTGCACTCCGCCCACGCCCGTTGCGCCGAGCTGCGTTCAATGCAGCACAGCCACGAGCATCCCTCGCAGGCGTTGCAGGCGCTGTGCCCCTTCCTGTTCGACCAGGTCGGACTGCATCGCGTGTTCACCCTGCTTCCGGTGGCCAGCAGCACGCCTTTCGTCGATGCACTGCGCTCGGTGGGGTTCGAGCATGAAGGCCTGCTGCGCGATCACCATCTGGATATCGATGGCTGGCAGGACCGGCAACTGCTGGCCTTGACCGCGCCGCGCTGGCGACAACAGGTCCGCCCGGACTAGCGGACCCGCTCCAGCGCCGCATCCGCCCCGGTCAGTACCGAGCACGCATGGTCCTGCAGCTCCTCGCCGCTGGCCTCGTTGCCGGTCGCGGGATCCAGGCGGGTCGCCAGCAGAATGAAGCCGGGGCCTCCCAGCACATTCTCGCGGCCTGCCACCACCAGGCTCCATTGGCCGACATCGGGCAGCCCGCTCAGGTCATAGGCGAGCAGGTTCAATGGATTGGCACGCAGTTCTGCTCCCGGCAGCATGCGCGCAACGTAACGATGGCCACGCAGCGGCACGGGCAACGCCGCCCACTGCATTCCGACCGCCGCGGCGTGCGTGTCCAGCGCCTGCAGCACATCGGCGCGCAGGCAGTCGATGTGGATGTGAAGCTGATGCTGGGAACGGCCGTGCGGCGAGTTCAGTGCAAGGCTTGCGACATTGCGCGGCAAGGGGCGGCCCAGTGCCTGTTCGGTATGCCCGCGGGCCTGCCAAGCGGCCGCGAAGTAGTTCGGCGCACCGCGCTGGTACAGGGCAGCGCTCTCGATGCCACTGACCTTGTCCAGTGGCATCAGCAGGAACTGGTAGTCGCCATGGGCATCCTTGATGAGCACATCGCGGCGGGCCGCGGTCGCGTCCCGTTGCAGGCAGGCGCCACGCGGCACATCGGCACCGCGGCAATCGCGCTCGATCAGCCTCCACAGCGCATCCGACGGGACCGGAGCAGGCGCAGGCGCGCTGGCGCAGGCCGCCAGCAGCGAACAGGACAACAACAGGATCAGGCGGGTCACGGGTCTCACAATCGACGGCACGGCAAGGGCTGCGCCGGCCAGTGTACCCTGCCCCCTCAGCCGGGCACGGCCTCTCGCGTATCCGCCGTCTCCTCGACCTTGCCGGGCGTGTACTTGGTCGCGCCGAAGTACAGCACCCGCCATTGGCTCAGGTTGCCGATGAACCAGTGCGCCACCGAGTCATGACCGTACCCGTCGAAGAAGGTCTCCACGTCCGGCGGCAGCAGGGTCGTATTGTCCCAGGATTCCAGAGTGACCCGCTCGGCCATGGTCAGCGTTCTGCCGCGCTCCCGGCGCCGTCGCAGGCTGACGATCTTGTCCAGCAGCGTGTCGTTCTCCTTCTCCAGCCCCCGGCGCTGCTTGCGTACCGCAGAGAGCTCATCGTTGCGCGCCTTCAGCTCGTCTGACACCCGGTTCCATTCGGCGGTCTTCTCCGCATTGCCCTGGTCGGCCAGATGCAGGTTGTCGTTGTCCCAGGGCGATGGCAGCTGCGACTGCCGTCGGCGCAGCGTGCGCACCTGTTCGCGCAGGGCCTCTTCGCGTGCAGCAAGCCGCTGCATCGACGGCAACTGGTCACCACGTGCCACGCGCACGCGCAGCCAGCGATACAGCAGCTCCATATGCGACGCCTGCACGTCCTCCATGCGTCCACGCTTGACCCGCACCGCCTGCAGATAGGCGTTGAACACCGCCTGCAGTTCCGGATCCTGCTTGTCGAACTCAGCCTTGACGTGCTGTTCCAGGCGACTGATCGGGTTGAGCAGCACCCCCCTGGCCTGCGCCATGTCATACATCTCGTTCAGGGCAAAGCGCGCGATGCTGTTCCGGCGCCCCTGGTGCTGGGGATCGTAGCCACCGCCCACGTCCGAGTGCACACCCGGGAACCATATTTCCACCGTGTTGGCGGGGTATTCGGCATGCTCGCGGGTGGAATCCAGGGGGAACTGGCCGCGCAGCTCATGGGCGGCGGTCATGTGCACCGACTGCTCCACGATCTCCGGTATGGTCATGCCTTCAGCCCATCCGGTATGCCCATTGCGGTAGTTCACTGCCGCCGCCGTCAGGCTGGGCCACACCGAGCACACCGTATCGAACACGCCCATGAATCCGATCCGCAGCGGAATACGCTCGCGGTACAGCCAGGTGCCATCGGCCTGGCGTCGGCAGCGCGCGGCCAGATCGCGGGCGAACGCGCGTGCCGAAGCCGCTCCGCGCGAAAAGCCCAGTACCGACACGCTGACCACCAGGATGCGCATCGGCTCGGGCTGGCTGTCTATCAGCTCGTCCAGCGCCTGCAGCGCGAAGTCGATGCGCTCGCGCCCGCCCTTGCCGATGGACAGCCCCAGCAGCCCCCCCGTATCACCGACCTCCGGGCACGGTGTTCCTACGCCGGACAGGTACTGCCGTTTTATGTTCCGTGTGTCGTCCTTGTGCGCGATGAACAAGCGGGCGATGTTCGACAATGCGCGCTCATCCTGGGCCTTGTTCAGCTCCTCATCGCGATTGTTGCCGGTGCCATCGAAGAATACGGCCAGGTGCAGGCTCTGCGTGCATCCCGTAGTGGCCGCTTCCTTGTCGGGCACGGTGCCACACATCGCCTCCTGGCGACGGCGGCGCTCGGCATCGCTCAGCGGACGTGTGCCGCGGGCCAGTCGCGCAGTGCGTGCCGTGCCCTCGGCCTGGGCGACCGGATCCGGGGTGCCCGGTTCAAGATCCACCTGACCGGGAATCGCGGTCGGATCAATACTGGTCATGGTCCTTGTGCTCCTTCGGCACTGGCATGCGCCGTACGTCCCACTTGTTCACGCCCTTGTCCAGCAGCTCGGCCTCGACATGACCGTCCGCATAGAAGTGCAGCAGCAAGGTGGCCGGGTTGGGTGGATAGGGCATCTTCAGCGGTACCACGGCTTCACGCGGCACGCGGTGCCCTTCATCCAGATAGCGGTTGGTGGCCAGATCGTATCGGTTGGCCTCGATCCAGCGCACGCGCACGCTGTGCGGCCCCTTGCCTCGGGGCGCACGCGGGGCCATGCCGGAGCCACCGTTGGTGTATCCACCGACTCCTCCCAGAAACTGCCCATCCACCCTTACATCGTCGAGGTAATACGGGCTGTAGTTGAACGCGAACAACGACATGATCGGCGTCTTGCCGCGCGCCATCGCCCGGCTGCAGCCGACGCCCACCACCAGCAGCGCGATCACCGCCAGCGCGCTCCACCACAGGTACTTGTTGCCCATCATTCCGATCGCGCTCCGTTCAGTCCCAGCTTTCTTCAAGCGGCCACACTTCGTCACCGATATCGGCAGCGCTGCGCCGCCCCGCCGCGAAGTCCTGCAGGCGAAGCCGCCATGCGGGATCCTCGCCAAGATCGACACCGGCCAGCAGCGCCCAGGTCGACACCATCACCAGCCGTCGGCTGTCCTCGATGCCGACGTCCGCGGCCGTGGCCACCACCCGTCGGAAGAAGGTATACCAGCGCGCACGGGGAAGCCGCGCCAGCAGCTCCGGATCGGAGAGCTGGAAGTGATCGATCAGCGTGTAGGGGTAGCTGGCATCGATCAGGGCGTGCCGCTGCGCCGCCTCCAGCACCCAGGGAGGATCGTGCGGATCCTGCACGCTGTCCTGCAATTCCAGGTGCGCCCATTTCAGATCGTGGCGCAGGTACCACCAGCGCTCTCCCAGCGCCAGGAAGGCCCGGCACTGCGCCGCGTCCAGCACCTGCACCCACCATGGCAGCACCCGCGCGTCGAAGAAGCGGGCCAGGAACAGCTTGCCGTTCGGGTAGCTGGCGTCCAGCCGTCTCTGCAGCCGCTGCTGCAGCTCTTCCGCAGGCAATGCCGTGTCGATCAGGCTGAGCAGGCCCGGAGAACGCGCGTACGACGCCGCACGCTGCAGGAAACCGTCAAGCTCCAGGCCACGCGGCAGGCGCGCGAGGAACACGCTGGCGTCATCCGTGCCATCGGCCAGCAGGCCGTCAAACAGGGGCAGCGGCGCCCAGGGCAGCGCGCGCAGCAGTTGCAGGGGCTGCTCGCACTGCGCGCCATCAAGCAGAACGTAACGCTGGGTGCCCTCCTCCAACGGCGGTGGCGAGAACGGTGGGAACTGCCAGTCGTTGGCCACGCTCAGCCTCCCTTCGGTGTCAGCGGGGCTGCACGCTGTGCGGCCAGCAGCAGGCATTCCTTGCAGACCGACTGCGGAAAGACCGGCAACGGGTAACGGCCGCGATCGCCGGGCAGGAACGACTTGCGTCCGGCGTGCACGGCGATCCTGCCGGGTGCGTTGAACACGATGTTGCCGCCGCTGAGGGTGATGCTGGCCCCGCCTGCGGTGGCCACCTGCACCGTCCGGCCCGCAGCCACCTCCACGGCACCCTGTGCGCTCGTGCCCCGCAGCGACTGCCGCGACTGCACGCGCACCTCGTCCTGTTGTGCCTTGACGTCCAGCACCTGTTCGCCGCTGGCCAGGGTCAGCGCCGGCTCGCCCGGATCAGCCCCCTCCAGTGTTGCGGCCAGTACGCCGATGGCCTGCCGTCCATGCCAGCGCGCCTGCCCCATCACCACGGCCTCGCCGTGCTGGCCGCTGCCCAGTGCCAGTGTCTCGCCCGGCGCCCAAAGCAGCCCCTGTCCGGCCACCATCAGCGCACCATCAGGTGCAGCCAGGCCCAGCAGGGCATCGCCGGTATGCGGAACGCGGCCCTCGCCGGCATCACCGCTGCGTTCCGGCGCCGACCCGGCCGCTTCCTGCAACGCGTTACCGGGCACCGTGCTGCGCACGCTGGCCAGCAACACCGGCAGCGGTGACTGCGAACCGTCCAAACGCGAGCGCTGCGGCGATTGCACGCCGACATGCGCGGCCGGCCGCACTGTCAGATGCGTACCCGCCGCCGCCGCATGGCTGCGGGCCAGCGTGGCCAGCTGCTGCAGCAGCGCAGCAGGCTGTGCCGCCGCACCTGCCGGTTCGGCGCTGCGGCGGGCATAGGCACTCAACCAGAGCCCGCCTTGTCCGCGCACGCTGCCCCAGGCGTCGCTGCGCAACTCGAATCCACTGCCGCGGAAGCTGCCTCGATGGTTGTCCGCCTGATGGCGCAGATGTCCCAGCGTCAATGCCGAAGCCTGCTGGCTGCTGGCCAGCTGGGCCCGCAGCTGCTGGTCGCTGTCGTCGAACAGCAGACGGTTCCAGCCGGCCCCCTGCCACTCCCGTGATTGCACGCCCCACAGCGCACCGGCGTTGCGGTGTGCCTGCTCTCCGGTCGCCGCCGCGTGCCACGCAGGCGCCTGGCCGCCCCCGAGGTTGGCCTGCGCACTGCCGGTGCCATCCCTCGCCTGTGCGTACATGGACGTATCGGCCTCCGCGCTGGCGCCCGCCGGGGTCGGCGCGACGCCGCCTTCGCCGCGCCCGTTGTACAGCGCGCCCAGCACCAGCGGCCGGTCGATGTCGCCCTCGAGGAAGCCCACCAGGACTTCCTGGCCGATACGGGGCAGGAACTGGCTGCCCACGCCCGGCCCCGCATAGCGCTGCGCGACGCGCAGCCACGCGCTGTCCGTGCTGCCCTCTTCCTGCTGGAAGTGGAACCGCACGCGGATCCGTCCCAGTGCATCGGCGTGCAGCTCGGCGCCATCGGCGCCCTGCGCAGCCACCACGACCGCTGTCTGGTAACCGGGCGCCAGCGGCCGCGGATTGCGTCGCGCACCCGTGCCGTCCCATAGCGTCGGACGCCAACGCCGGTCGCGGGGCAGCGCGACGAATGTCTGTGCGTAGCCCTGCGTCTGGGCAGCCACCTGCAGCGTGTCCGCGGTGGCGGCGGCATCGTCCATCGTTGCCAGCGCCTGGCGCAGATCCACCGGCAGGTTGTTGACCCCGGCGTGCTCGACGTCCACCAGCAACAGTTCGGTCGGCACCGACCCCGGCGTTCCGCGCAATGACCAGACCTGGCCGGCATCAGCGCTGCGCACACTGCCACGGCCGTGCCATTGCAGTGCCTGCGCTTCGAGTGCCTCGGCGACCAGACGAGCGTGGTGCTGCAGCTCGGCCGCGTCGGCAAAGGCATGCGCGCCAACCGGGTCATAGTCCTCGCGCCGCGCCTGCCCGCTGCCCTGCACCGGCAACTGGCCGGCCAGCGAGCGCGCACTGCGGTAGTCGCTGCTGTGCAGTTGCACGTGCGTGCTCTGCAGCCGCCGTTGCAGGCCAAGCTGCTGCACGCCATCACTCTGCTCGGTGCCATCGGCGCGATGGAAGCGGATCCCTCCCGCCGACTGCGACGCAGCGGCTTCCGGCAGGAGGGTCGAATCGGCGAACAGCAGCACGCCGTGGCCGGCCGTCGCCTCCCCGGTATCCTGCACGCACCAGCCCAGCCCTTCTTCGGCCAGCAAACGCTGCACGAAGGCCAGGTCGGTCTCGCGGTACTGCACGCAATAGCTGCGCGGCCGGGATGCGGCCAGCATCCCGTCGACCTCATCGCTCCAGCGCCAATGCGCATGTTGCGGGTGCATCTGGAACACCGCGTCCACGATCTCGCGCACGCTCTGTTCCTGGAACACCCGGCTGCAGCGGGCCTGGTCGAGCCACCAGGTCCAGTCACGCAGCGTGATGCGATAGCGCACCAGTCCACCGTCAGCGCCCACGCACTGCGCATCGGCGATCACGCCGTGACGCGGCCAATCCTGGCCATCGGCCAGGTGCACATGCAGGCATGCGGGCCGCCCCGGCCAGTCAGCCAGTGGCAGCGATGCGTCCAGTGCGAGTATGTCGACCTGCAGCTGCCGCCCCTGCGACAGGGCATCACGCCCGCGCCAACGGTCGACAACGACCGCCGGCATGCCGGGGAGATCCAACCGATACAGGCGGCTGCCGGCATCAAGACCCGCTGCCTGCACCATGAGGTTGCGAATCGCTTCCATGGCGTTCCTACCGTTGCTGCCCTCCGCGACGCGGCGGGCAGGTCCTTCCCCTGTAGGGCGACGGTAGCAGATGGAAAACGGCGGCGCACGCGACCGCCGTCACGCCGGATTAACGTTCCGGATCAATAGGTTCCGTAGGACACTTCGACGATCACCGGCTTGCCTGTATCTTGTGCCGGTTGCAGGGTGAAGCGGTCCAGCGCGCTGCTGTCATCGCCCAGCGGCGTGCTGCGGAACTGCAGGCGGTAGGTCGCCCCTGCCTGCACGCTGCCATCGGGCAGCAGGCGCGCGTCGGCGGGCAGCAGCAGGCCTCCCAGATCGCTGTAGGCCTCCGGCGCATCGCTGAACCCGTAGTCGACCAGTTCGCCAACGCGGCGCATTTCGTACACCCGCGTCGGCCACGGGCGGGCCGTGCTGCGCCCGTTGCGCAGGTCGGTCACCCACTGCTCGGGCAATTGATAGACCTTGCGCAGCGCCGTGTCATCCAGTTCGGCGCTGGCCACCTGCAGGCAGCACACCAGCCGCTTGCTCTCGCGGTCATACACCGAGAAGCGCGCATCGCGTGCGACCGGCGTCGGCAGCAGTGCGAACGGGACGTCGCGCAAGACGGGCTCGGCACCATCGCGGGAGTCCAGGTTGCGCCAGCCACCAAAGGCCGGTTCGGCGGCCTGTGCCAGCGGCGCCGCCAGGCACAGCGCCACCGCAAGCCCGCCGGCGGTGCGTCCGATCCACTTCTGCATGTCGTTCATCCGTCGATGGCCGGTGGCCAATCAGTTTCGTGAGGATGCCATGAAGGTGCGACGCCCGCCACGTCGGGAGGCCAGGCTCGTTCAGCCGGGCCCGGCGCTCGCGGGGGAACGCGGCCGCTACTGCATGTACTGCGTGGTGTGGCCGGTGAATCTGACACCATCGAATCCGAAGGAGAAGCGGCCCTCTTCGAATGCCCGGTAGACGAGCAGTGCGCCGTTCACGCAGAACGTGTCGCTCTCAGCGGATGTCTCCACCGTGCCACAGGTACGCGCGCCCTCCTTGCCCACCAATGGGCCCGAGAACGCATCGATAGGCAACGGATACACGGTGCCGTCGCGGCTGTCGATCAGCACGATGGAGCGCTGGAAGTACTCCTTGCGCTCGTCCAGCTGGGCCAGGATGTAATGCCGGTTGAAGTTCGGCACCTGGGTAAGGATGGCCTGGTCGATCTGCGCGCGATGCTGCGCATCACAGAAGTCCACCGGGCTGTATTCGTACGCGCAGCCGGAATGAGGTGAGAGCATCCTGACGCCGGCATATCGTGCGCTTCGCGCTGTAGATGCAGGCACTTCCTTCGTCTTGGTGGCCGCCCCCGTTGCCGGCACACCTGCAGTTGGGTTCTGCGATGAATTCGGCTTCCCGGTGCAAGCGGCGACCGAGAGAAGAAGGCCGAGCAGCAGCACAGGCTGCAGTCCACGCCAGACACGGGTGTTGATCTTCACCATTTCTCCGTTCCAGGCCTTCGACAAGAAGCGCGCGAACCACCGACGTAGCCTCAACCTTTGGCTTGTTCGGGCCATCGCCTGCCCATCCTGATCAGGCCCAATCGGGCGCACACATCAACTGCGACTTCTGCGCGTTGCCGACCTGGGGACCCAGCATCGGCCTTTCGCCGCGCCGGCTGCGCGCGTCATCGGGAAACTCAGACCCCAGCGCCATGCGGAGTCGCGCACGCGCCTGGTCCAGTGGCAGATCGATCATGATGCCGATGGGCGTGGGTGCGGTTCCCAGATGGGCAACGACCCTGTAGACCGGCAGGCCATGGAAATCGGCCTTGACGCAGAAGTGCGCCATCCCGAACTCCTCATCGCGTTCGCAGGGTTCGGGCGCGTGCAGGGCCAGGTAAGGATTCGCGGGCTGGCCTGATTCAGTGCTGAGATACCAGCCCTTCGGCTGGCAATCCAGCAATCCGTCGAAGAGCGTTTCAGAGCTGTCCGGATCACCCGGCAACGGCGGCTCCGTCTGCGCGGCATGGGCGTCTGCCTTTGCCTCGATGGAGGCCTGCGCACGGCCGGCGGTGTCTGCCTGCTCGACATCCTGTGAGGTGGTTTGCCGGCATGCCACCAGCGGCAGCACAAGGCTGGCCAGGAGCAGCTGACGCAGCGGAGCGGGGCGCTGACGATTCACTGACCCGCTCTGATGCATGGCTCCCAGCCTCCCAGAGGTGAAGCGCCCGATTGGCGCATAAGCGCAACGGGCATTCCAGACGCTGCATCGCCTCACCCGCCCATTGCCGAGCCCAGCTGCTGGAACGCGCCGCCGATGGTGGGGATGTTCGCTGGCGGCAGCGTAGCCGGATCCCGGCATTCCTGAGCCCTCCTGCCGGCCACACTGAAGACCTCGCGATAGCGGAGGTAGCCGTAGGTATTGACGGCAGGAATATTCAGCTCCGTCCACTTCCCGATGTAGAAGCCGGCCAGCGAGTCATGCATGTAGTTGTCAAACAGCACCGTACTCACATCGGGTACCGGCGCACCGTCCAGCACAAGGTTAAGCAGAGTGCTGGTCTCGGCCGGGATTTTTGCGTAGTCGTAAGCCGCCTGGGAGGCCCGCGGCGTAGGTTCAAATACCGGTCGCCCGATCTTGCGACCCGCCTCCATGCGCTTCTGGCTTTCGTCCAGCTGCCTGCGGTAGGCCGCCATCTCCTCCTTGCCCCTGCGCAGCTTTCCAACCAGATTTGCGAAATCGCGCTGCGCATTGGCCAGATCCACCTGATCCTCGGCATCGGACTGCTTGAAGAACGGCTGTTGCAGCACGCTCTGTGGACCATTCGGCAGCCGTTTGCCCTTCCAGGCAACGTACTGCCGGCAATGCCCTGCAATCTGCTGCGTGTGCGCGCCTCCGGGGACACCGTGACCGGTCAGCCAGGCGTTGTAATCGCGGATCAGCTGTGGGTGGCAGCCGAAATGCATGGCGAGCACTGGCTGCGCCCCCAGTTCCTCGATCGTTTTCATTATCACGCCTGCCTTGACGGCCTCATGATGCATGTCGATCAACGGAATCTGCGCAAGCTTGGCGGTACCGTTCGCGGCACCGGAAACGAAGTCCTTGCCCTGGCCGCCGGGCGAGTAGCCGCCACCGACATCCGAGTGCATGCCCGGGTAAAGCACCTCCTTCCCGCTGGTCGCCAGGTCCAGCGGGAAATTGATCCGCTGCTCGTGCAGGGCGGCGAAATGCACGCTCTGGCGCGCTTCGGGGTGAATGCTCATCATGTCACCGGCGGCCCAGTCCCACTTGCCCTTCGAGACGCGGCTCATCGCAGCAACGCCGACCGACGCAACGGTATCGAAGATGCCCATGAAGTTCAGGTAGAGCGGAATGCCGGCAATGTTGTAGCCGCAACCGCTGCCCCAGGCTTCTGCCGTCTCATACAGCCGGTGCACGAACGCCCGCGCCTGTGCCGCGCCACGCGAGAAGCCGAAGACGGAAACGTGCACCGACTTGACGCGGCGCTGGTGCCCCTTGACCACGCGCTCCAACCGCTGCGCGATTGCCGTGAGCATCGCGCGTCGCGTCATGCCTTCCAGCAGTCGCGTCTCGCTCATTGAGGCGACCAGTACTTTGGCTTCGTTGGGCTGGATCAGGTCACCACCGTTCAGGTACTGATGTACCGAATTGATGACCTGCAGGATGGCCCAGTGGATGCGGTCCGCACCATAACGCGCGGCGCCGCCTCCCAGCGTGTCACCATCCTGGTTGGTATCGCCGACGTCGGCAAATGGCGTGCCGACGCCGGGAACGTAGATGCTGAAGAAGCCGTTACCACGCTCCTTCAGGGCGGCGTCGTACAGGCGCGCCACATTGCTGTGACCGTTGCGGGCCAGCTGGGTCTTGGGGGAGCGCGTCTTGCCGGTTACAAAGGTCCCTTCCCACTCGCGGTTGTTGCCGGTGCCGTCGAAGTAGATGCCTACGTGCACCTGGCCCTGGCATTCGGAGCCCTTCTCGCGCATGCACGCCATGGCCCGCGCCCGCTGCTGCGCTTCGGCGCCGCTCAGCGCTCTGCGTCCATCTGCCGGCATTGGTTGCGCGCCGGTTGCCGTGCGTCCACTCATGTCCTTGTCTCCTGGATTCGCTGCTGGTCCCCGCCGGGATCGTTGTCCTTGTCACCCACGCCAAGCATTCGGATCGGATGCCCGGTGAGCGACCGGGCCCCGTGATCACTTTTCAAGCGGGCGCCGAAGGTGCTCCCAGACTGGATTCTCGCCCTCGCGCAAGGGCGCCTCGGGGCCGGTCAATGGATAGTCGGGATGACCGAGCACAAGATTGGTGACGAAGACCTTGATCTCGCCATTGCGCAGGAAATGGACGGCCAGGTTTCCGAGCTGGTTGTACTTCGGAATCGCAACGGTCTTCTTCTGGAACGTTTCGAGATCCGTGGTCCATTCGATCTCCACCTTCATGTCCGGCGTCCATCGATCAGGCAGCACGACGCAGCAGACAGTTCCGCCTTCCGAGTGGGAATCGGCCGACCCGCCACTGCCGCCATTCACGAGGAACTGCGCAATGTAGGCATCCGTATGGTTGTACCCGAGCACCGCCACCGGCGTGGAGGCCGTCCGTCCCCTGCAGGCCGCCAATGCCGGCAACAGGAGCAGCAACGCCAGGGCCGCCAGCAGATGGGTCCGCATCAAACGCATGATTCTTCCTTCACGTCCACGAGGGTGCAGGCTCGGCCTGCAAAGGCGAGGCGGTGTGGTCCCACAGCGGGACGCCCGTCGTCCAGATATCTTCCGGCAGCGCTGATGCCCAGTCCGCGAACGGCACCTCACAGCTCCCGGCAGGCTGCGCGAAACGCGCCTGCACGGCAGGATGGCCGCGGCACGCGCCGGAGGTGTACAACGCCAGCAGCAGGTACTGCACGTGATCGTCCACCTGGTTCACACCGTGGGCGATCGTATCCTGCATAAGGTCGACGACGAACGGGTACAGCGATCGATACGGCACCCGCTTGATCTCATCGGGGATGACCCTGCGAAGCTGGGCAATGGCCACATCCGGCTCGCACGCGTCCAGCAGGCGCGTGTACTGGTCTTCGTCCAGGCGCAATGGCGGAAGCGCAGGCAGGCCGGCATCATCCATTCCGGCCAGCATCCCGGCCAGCGGCCATTCCTGCAGATCGCCGTAGCGATCGAAGTACTGCAGGCGCTGCACGCCCTCCAGCAGGGCGGCACGCTGCGCAGGCAACAACAGATCCAGCAGTGCAGGCAGGATACGGGTGTCGTACCAGCGCAACAGCATCTCACGACCGCCCTTCTCGGGCACCTTCACCAGATGGAAAGCACGCAACCGCTTTGCGAGATCGTCCAGTTCCAGTGCACTCCACAGCAGGGTCACGCCCGGCCTTTGCGCTCCCATCTGCCGGATCTCCGCATCCAGCTGCGCGTGCAGGTCCCTGTCCGTCCAAGCCACCAGCAAGGGAGCAATATCCAGCAGGCCGGCCTCGGCCGTGCCTTCGAACAGCGAGCGGTAGCGCGCGCCAAGACGCTCCAGCCGCTCATGGAAGTGCGACCGCTGCGCGCTGTCGATCACGGCGTAACGATTCACACCAGCACTCCCGGCGTGCCCTGGCGCATGGCGTCGAGAATGCAGCTCTTACAGCTGCTGCGCGGGAACTGGGGAAGCGGATAGCCCTGCTGCGCCGGGCCGACGAATGACTTGCTGCCCGCATGCACCTTGATCGTGCCCGGACAGGCGATGGTGATGTTGCCACCGGCAATGGTCAGGCTGGCCCCCCCGGACGTCGCCACGTGGATCGTATTGGCCGCTGCGAGTTCCACCGGCGCCTGCGCGCTGGCCCCGCGCAGAGCGCCACGCGACTGCACGCGCACCCCATCCGCCTGGGACTGGATATCGAGCATTTCAGTGCCGGCCACGACGTCAAGCGCGGTGGGTGCGGCCGCTGCGCCCTCAACCACGGACGCAAGCACGCCGATCGCCTGCCCCGCATGCAGACGGGTCTGCCCCATGGAAACCGTGTCGCTATGACCGCCACTGGCCAACAGCAGGCCTTCACCGCTCCCCCAGTGCACTCCCTGGCCTGCCACCTGCACCAGTCCCTGCGGTGCGGCCAGTCCAAGCAGTGGATCACCCGAATGCGGCACGCGATCCTGCCCAGCATCCGACTTGCGCTCGGTCGCACCACTCTTGCCGATATCGAATCCATCACCGCCCGTGGTGGTGCGTACGCTCGCCAGCAGCGCGGGAACCGGCGACTGATCGGGAACCAGCTCCGAGCGCTTTGGCGCGCGCGCGCCCTCCTGCATCGCCAACGGGCTGGTCAGGTGCGTACGCGCGGCCTGGGTGAAGCGTTCGCCCAATGCCTGCAACTGCGTGAGCAAGGCAGCGGGCTGCACTGCCTCGCCCGCAGGTGCCGTTGACCGATGCCCGTACGCCGTGAACCAGGCACCGGCCGTGGCGCGCACCGCGCCCCACGCGTCGCTGCGCAGTTCAAAACCGGTGCCACGCAGGCTGCCGACATAATTGTCTGCCTGGTGACGCAGGTGCCCCAGGGTCAGTTGTGACACCTGCTGGCTGCTGGCCAGCTGCGCGCGCAGTTGCTGGTTCGAGTCATCGAACAGCAGATGGTTGGCGCCCTGCCCGCCTTCCCACTCGCGCGAGCGGATACCCCACAGCGCACCGCCCTGCCGATGCGCCTGGTCCCCCATGCCGGCAGCATGCCAGGCCGGCGCCTGGCCGCCACTGAGGTTGGCCTGCGCGCTGCCGCGCATGTCTGCAGCCTGGCCATACAGCGATACGTCGCTCTGGCCGCTTCCGCCGGCTGGCGTCGGTGCCACGCCCGCCTCGCCACGTCCGTTGTACAGGGTGCCCAGCACCAGTGGCCGATCGATATCGCCGTCGAGGAAGCCCACCAGCACTTCCTGACCGATGCGCGGCAGGAACTGGCTGCCCACGCCGGGTCCGGCATAGCGCTGTGCCACGCGCAACCATGCGCTGTCGTTGGCTCCGCCGCCCTCGCCTTCCTGGAAGTGGAAACGCACGCGCACGCGGCCACGGCTGTCTGCGTGCAGGTCCTTGCTGGCGCCTCCGTCGCCGGCAACCACGACAGCGGTCTGGTAACCCGGCACGGTCGGGCGCGGATTCAGCCGTGCGCCACTACCGTCCTGCAGCAGCGGGCGCCACGGCAGGGTGCGATCCACCGCGCCGAAACGGTTGCCATACCCGGTTGCTTCGGCCTGCTGCCAGAGCGCAGCGTCGGCCGGATCGATCGGCGCCACGCCCAGCGCGTCATCGAGGCTTCGTCGCAGATCGGTAGGGAGATTGTTGATGCCGGCATGTTCGACGGCCACCAGCAGCAGCTCAGGCGGTGTCGCACCGGGGGCCTGCTGCAGCCGCAGCCATTGTCCGGACTGGAAGCCGCGAACCGTACCCGACCCCTGCCAGCCACGGCTGTGGGATTCGCGCGCCTGCGCCTGCAGGCGGGCCTGGCGCGCACCGGCGGTACTGTCGCTGAAGGCGTAGGCACCTACCGCATCGTAGTCTTCGCGCGACGATTGGCCACCTCCGCCCTCCATCGGCGACTGTGCCACCAGTGCGCGTACCTGGCGGTAATCATCGCTCTGCAGGCTGATCGAAGTACTGGCCAGGCGCCGACGCAGGCCGATGGCCTGCACGCTGTCACTGGATTCGGTGGCGTCACTGCGATGGAACCGCACGCCTGCAGCCGCGCTGGTGGCATCTTCCGGCAGCGCGACGCTGTCGGCGAAGATCTCCATGCCATTGCCGCAGGGCGCTTCCTCATCGGCGTACAGACGCCAGCCCAGGCCTTCTTCGGCGAGCACGCGCTGCAGGAAATCCAGGTCACTCTCGCGGTACTGCACGCAGTAACTGCGCACGCGCTGGCCAAGGAAGGCGTCGACGCCCTCGGCCCAGCGCCAGCGCGCGATGGCAGCGTGGCCTGCCAGTACGGCATCGACGATCGCACGCACGCTCTGTTCCTGGAACACGCGGCTGTGCCGAGCATGCTGCAGCCACCACGTCCATGACACCAGCTGCAGCCGGTAGCGCACCAGGCCACCGTCGCTGCCCAGGCAGGAAGCGTCCGCGATCAGGCCGCTGCGCTGCCATTGACCACCATCGGCCGTCTGCGCGACCAGTGTCGCACGCGTGCCCGGCAGGGCGTCCAGCGCGATATCAGCGCGCGTGGCGAGTACATCGACATCGGTCCAGGCATGCTGGCCGAGCGCATCACCGCCGCGCCACCGCTCCACCGTGCACCCTTCCAGTGCATCGGACCGCAGTCGATACAGGCGTTGCGCGTCTCCGAGCCCGGCAACCTGGGTCATCACGTAGTTCAGCTGATCCATGCCAATTCCAGTGTGAAGACGCCTGCACCTACCCGGCGGCGTCGGATTCCAGCCATCAAATCTACCAGATTGCGGTGTTCGTCAAAATCACGACGCCTCGACCTCCGCAGAAGTGCGTTGTTCGTCACATAACTGACGGCATTCCGTATTCAGGCATGCCTGGACGGACCAATCCCGCGACCGCGTTCACATCGGCGGGCTAGAATCGCCCACAGTCCCCAACGAGACCCGCCATGCTGGATCAGGAAGCCCTGCTGGCCCCGATTTCGGAACACGCCCCGACCGGTGAAGACCTGTCGTTCTCGGCTGAATTCGATCGGATCATCGAAAACCGTCGTGCCGACGACCCGACCCTGGACCAGGGGGCGTGGCAGACCGACATCAAGTACGCTGACTGGAGCAGCGTGCTGCGCGATGCCACCGACCTGCTGCAGACCCGGACCAAGGACCTGCGGCTGGCAGGCTGGCTCAGCGAAGCCGCCACCCAGCTGGAAGGATTCCAGGGCCTCGCCGCTGGCTACCGGCTCACCGCCGGCCTGTGCGACCGCTACTGGGATGACGTGCATCCGCAGGCACCTGACGGCGATTTTGAAGAGCGCATCGGCAACCTGAGCTGGTTGCTGACCAACTCGCTGCAATGGCTGCGCTCCGTGCCGATTGCCGTCGCGCCGCAGGGGCGTTTCAGCCTCGCCGACTTCGAGCATGCCCATGCCCGTGCCAACAGCGGCGAAGAGGATGACGGCCGCCCTGGCCTGGACATTCTCACTGCCGCCCGCCGCGATACCCAGCACGGGTTCTACCGGCAGCTGGCCGACGACCTGCCCGACTGCAGCCAGGCCCTGGCCGAACTGCAGGCCGCGGTCGACAACCGCCTGGGGCTGGATGGCCCAAGCTTCAGCGCGGTGCGTGAGCAGCTTGAACACCTGCAGCGCACCGTGCTGCGTTTCGCACGCGAAGCCGGGGTGTTGCTCGATGGTGAAACCGAAGCCTCCTCCGACGATTTTGAAGATGCATCGTTCGGCCATGAGGCGCCCGCGTCCGAAGCGGTCCCGGTGACAGCACCGCGTGGCCCTGCGGGTGCACCCGGCTCGCGCAAGGAAGCGCTGCAGCAGCTGCGCCAGGTCGCTGAGTTCTTCCGTCGGACCGAACCGCACAGCCCCGTGGCCTATCTCGCCGAGAAGGCCGCACGCTGGGGCGAGATGCCGCTGCATGTCTGGCTCAAGCGCGTCATCAAGGACCACGGCACGCTGGAACAGATGGAAGAGATGCTGGACGTCAATCCAGAAGACTGATCTGCCTGCGGATCACGCTCGTGCGGGGATCGGGTCTGGCCCGATCCCCGTCATGTTTACTGGATCTTGAACTCGATGCGCCGATTGCGTGCGCGGCCATCGTTGCTGGTGTTGTCCGCCACCGGCTCGTCCGGTCCCTTGCCGACGACATCCATGTGGCTGCCCGGAATGCCCTTGGACACCATGTAGTTCTTCACCGACAGCGCACGCGCGTGGCTGAGCGCCAGGTTCGATTCGCGCTGCCCGACATTGTCGGTATGGCCGATGATCAGGAAACGGCTGTCCGGCATCTGCGCCATCTTGGCGACCATCTCGTCGAGGATGCTCATGCCGAACGGGGTCAGACGCGCACTGCCACTCTGGAACTCGATGATGCGGTTGGCCAGCGTCTGGTCCAGCACGTTCTGCTGCGAGCCGACCTTCAGCGCGTTGGTCACGGTGTAACTGGTATTGCTGGCCAGACTCAGGTCGCTGGCCACCTGCTGCCGCAGCGCTTCGTTGCCGACCTCACCGGTGATCCGCACTGCCTGTCCGTTCACTTCCAGCTTGCCGGGCGACACCCGCTTCAAGCCGGGATTGATCATGCCCGCCACGTAATCGCCCCAGTTCGGTGGGGTCGCGATCGTCTCGACCTGGATGCGGTCGACCACGCGCTCGGCGCCATACACGGCACGCAGATTGTTCAGCAGCTTGGCCTTGGTCGCCTGGTCAGGCACCACGCCTTCGATCACCACCGGTCGTTCGGTGGCAGCCTGTGCCGCAGCAGGCGCGTTCTGCGCGGCCAGCGGCACGGCTGCGAGCAGCAGCGGCAACGCAAGGGAGAGAGGGTTGCACAAGCGCATCATCAGGTTCCCAGGAAAGTCTCGCCGAACAGCTTGCGTGCGGTGGCCAGGGCCAGATCGTCACGGTCGAGGAAGCTGCCGAAGCGGTTGAGGTTGTAATCGCCGCGCAGATAGTCGTCCACCCATTCCGAATGCTGGATCCGGATCAGGAAGTCGCCGGCTTCCGCCGGGTCCAGCACCGCACGCAGCACCTGGCGGTCGGCGCCGTTGAAACCGACGATCATGCTCGGCGCAGCGTCGTTGCGGATCAGCACCGCCAGTTCGAAATCGCCGCGGGAGACGAAGCTGGACAGCAGATCCAGCCAGAATGCCGCCACCAGTGGGCGATAGGCCGGGTCACGGACCAGCGGAAACACCAGCGCCTTGTCGATGTTGACATCGCCCCCGCTGAGCACCGGCTGCAGCAGCAGGCCCAGTGCCGGCAGCACCTGTCGCAGCGCCACCTCGCCGTGACCGGAATCGCGCAGGCGCGACTCGAGGTCTGCCACGGAGGTGCTCTCCAGGAAGTCCTGGAAGCTGCCGTTGTAGTCACCGGGATCGGTGCTGATGCTGAAACGTGCGTCCGCCAGCTGCGCCAGCGCCTGCGCCGCGTCGCTTTCCTGGTAGGCCTGGCGTGCCAGGCGGGCCAGTCCGGACCAGGCGTTGGACATCGCCAGCGGGCTGCGGCCGATGAACGGCAACGGTTCCGGCGCATCCAGGCGCAGCGCGGACAGCAGCGGGAAGCGGCGTTCGGAGGAATCGCGGCTGGCCAGGAAGTGCCCGCACAGCACCATCTTGCTGCGAGAACCCAGGAACGCGTAGTGGATCTCCGGTGCCTCGTCGTAGCGCTGCTTCCAGTCCGGGCTCTGGCTCAGCAGTTCCAGGCTCTCGCCCGCCCACCGGTCCAGCCAGCCCAGCAGTTGGTGATTGTCGGCCGCACGGACGAAATCACCGCGCGACGGCACCTTGCCGAAGTAGGAAACTCCGGCGCTGACGACGCGGCTCATTGCGCACCTCCCGTGGTCTGCGCCGCAGCAGGCGCGGTGGCCGCCGGCGCGGGCGCGGCAGGGGTACCACCGGCCACCCGCTCGGGAAGCTGCAGGCCACGCTGCCAGTCACCGCCGCCCTCGCTGCCGCTGCCGGCCCGGCGGACGATGCGCATTTCCACCGTCACGGCCACACCATTGCCGTTCCAGGTGATACGGCTGGAATCATCCAGCCGCTCGTATTCGCCTTCGGCCATCAGGCGGTTGAAGCCGTTCGCGCCCGGTGCACTGAATACCTCCACGGTACGACCATCGCCGGTCACCGCCGTGATCTTCACGCCCGGCACCTGACCCGCGTTCGGGTACTGCATGGTGGTCCACTGCGGCGGGGTATTGCGATAACGAAGCACCTGGCCATCGATCTCGATGCTGTACTCCAGCGCGCCGGCAGCCGGCGACGGCAGGATCTCGAAGATCGTGGTGTCCTGCGCCGCGCCGGCGGCAGAGCCGCTCACCCAGTTGCCATAGTTGGCAACCAGCTCAGCCGACAGGTTCACACCCTGCCCTGCCCAGCGGCGGGTCTCCAGCAGCGGACCGCGCTGGATCACCAGCGTGCCGAGCGCGTCCTTGTTGAAGGCGGCAATGCTGCCACTGGCACCGAAGATGCCGGCGATGTCGCTCGGTGCGGCATCCACATCCGAGTTGAGGTTGAACGGGTACTGCTGCCCGATGCGTGCCTTGAACGGGTCATAGACCTGCGCCTTCCAGGTCTTGTTGACCTCATCTTCGGTCGGCGGGATCAGGGCGCTGAAGGTCTGGGTCAACGGGCGCAGCAGCAGCGGGCGCAGGGCTTCACGCTGCTTCTCGTCCAGCCCGGTCAGTACCTGCTCGTCGACCAGCGCCAGGCCCGCGCTCAGTTCGGAGCCTTCATTGCTGAAGGTGTCCTGCATCAGCTTGCGGGTGCCCACGCCGATTTCGCCCTGGCTCTTGATGGCATTCAGGCGCGCACGCAGTTTGCCCAGTGTCTCGAAGTAGGCCGTGATCACTGCCGGCTGATCGCCGCGCTCACTGGTGAGCCGCGCGATGCCTTCGAACGCCTTGCCGATCGGACCCACCGGCTGCGCGGCGGCCGTCGCTGCCGGGTCCTTGCGCAGGATGGTGCGCTGGAACCAGGCCACGAAGCCCTTGCGCGCCTTGCTCGAACGCGCCTGCGCCGGCGGGTTGTCCCATACCGTCTCCTCGTTGATGCGCTCCAGCAGAACACGGAGCGGCGAGTTGCCGGGATCACCCAGCTTGTTGATGCGGGCCACCGCCTCGTCGAACGTACTGAACTCGGCCACGCTCAGGCCCTGCACGAACTTGCTCCACTCGCGCGCGTAGTCGTTCTTGTACAGGGTCACCAGCTCGCGCGAGACATGCTCGGGGCTGCCGGCCAGCGACAGATCGCTCTGCTCGGTGGTACCCAGCACCCAGTCGGTGGTGCTCAGCTGGGTATTGGCTGCTTCCTTGATCGCATCCTTTACGTACTCTTCCCACGCCTTGCGCGAGAACGCACCGGAAATCGCATAGCTGCCGTTGATCAGGCGCCCGTTGCGCTCCACACCCACCAGGCTGTCGACGGTGGTGGTTCCGAAGCGGGCGCCGGCACGTGCCTTGATCTGCGCGTACACGCGCTCCATCGCCGGCTGCCCCTTCATCACCTGCCCCAGTGCCTGGCGCGTGTCGGACACCAGCGTGACCTTGTTCTGTATCTGCGGCCAGCTGGGCTGGCCCGCCTGCGCCACGTAGAAGGTCATCAGCTTCTCGGCCGCGCGCACCATCTCCTCACGGCTCATCTGGCCGCGGTTGGCCTCCAGCCAGGTGCGCCAGAACAGGGTCAGCTGCTGCGACAGGTGAGCACCTTCGACGTACTTCGGGTTACCCAGCATCAGGTAGGTCTTCAGTGCGTTGTACGCATCGTTGGTACTGGTTGGCGATGCGTTCTGATACAGCACCTCGCTCTCGGCAGCAGCGCTGCCGCCCTGGCCAAGCTTGTCGCGCTCGGCGACCACCTGGCCGAGATAGTTCTCCAGATTGGAGACGGTCGGCGCCAGCATCACCTGCTGCATGCCGTGGTTGTACTCACGCAGCAGCTTCTCGCGGATCGCGGTGCCCTGGTACAGGCCCAGATGGGTGGTGATGCCGCCCTCCTTGCCATAACGGTCCAGCTGCTCCATGCGATCCTGCAGCAGAAGCAAGGCGTCGATGCGCGACTTCAGGTCCATGCGGTCCTTCTGCACGCGCACGGCCTGATCCAGGTCCTTGGTGGCATTGGCCACCAGCTGGGCATTGGTGGTGTACGACCAGGTCCACAGGCCCAGCGCCAGTGCCAGCACACCCACCGCGCCCAGGAACACGCCATAGCGCAGCCGGTTCTGGTGCGGGCTGGAATACTGCCGGACCAGTTCCTTGTCGGCGAAGATCACCTTGCGGAACAGGTCCTTGAGGAAGAACGCGGTATGGCCGGTCGGCGCCTCATCGACATTGGACCCGCGCTCCAGGTTGAACTGGCGGCCGACGCGTTCGGACGCGTGATGCACCGAACGCCCTTCCTGCAGTGCGCTGGAGAAGTAGAAGCCACGGAACACCGGCTTGAACTGGTAGGGGTTGTCCTCGAACAACGTAGCGATGAAGGTGCGCAGCGCCGGCTTGATGCCGACGAACTCCAGCGGCAACGACAGCAGCCCAGGCGAGACTTCACGGCCACGCTGCATCGCCATGTGGGTCAGGCTCATTTCCTTGATGCCTTCGGCCAGCTCGTCGAAATGGCTGTCGAATGCCGCCAGCGCGTCGCCCTGCTGATGCACGTCGAACGGCAGCGTCGCACCCCACACATGCTCGCGCTCGCCGGGATCGAGGTTGCGGAAGAACTCGCTGAAACCGGCGATGAGGTCGGCCTTGGTGAACAGCACGTACACCGGCGCGAACACTTCCAGCCGCTCGGTGATTTCCTGCACGCGCTGGCGCAGGTTCTTGGCCAGCTCGATCGCGAACTCCGGCTTGCTGCCGGACAGCTCGGCCAGGCTGGCGGCGATGATCACGCCGTTGATCGGTGCGCGCGGGCGGTTCTTCTTCAGCAGGCCGAGGAAGGTCAGCCACTCCATGCGGTCCTCGACGCTGACCGAGTAGCGGCCAGCGGTGTCGAGCACGATACCGTTGGTGGTGAAGTACCAGTCGCAGTTGCGGGTACCACCGATGCCCTGCACCACGTTGCCGCGGTTGTCCTCGAACGGGAACTGCAGGCCGGAATTGAGGATGGCCGTACTCTTGCCCGCAGCCGGATTGCCGATGATCACGTACCACGGCAGCTCGTACAGCGCGGCGTTGCCCTTCAGCACGCCCATCCGCGAGGACTTGATCTGCTTGACCGCGTCCATCATGCGCGTGCGCAGCGCCTCGGTATCGGCACGCTGGGCGGGTTGAGCGGTGGCTACCGCCTTGTCCGCCTCATCCTTGACCATCGCCTCCACGCGCTTGGCCGCGCGACGGGCCAGGATCCGCTTCACGATCCAGACCAGCAGCGCCAGCACCAGCAGGCCGGCCAGCACGATGGCCACCCAGATGCCGATCTGCCGTGCTTCGGCCTCACCGTAGTGGGCCAGCGCAGCGGCACCGACCAGGCCGAGCACCATCCAGAGACGGTAGTCGCGCAGGTAGTAGCTGAAATTGCTCAAACTCATGCAGGGATCCAGGAAGTCAGGGGGCCGACGGCGCATCGGCCGCCTGCGTCGGGGAAGGAAGAGGGTCGACCAGGCCGAACAGTCGCTGCTGGTTGTCGGCCACGCCGAGCAACAGCACCGGCTCAGCCTGGCGGTCAAGCTGTGCGCGGGCCAGTGCCAGCTGCGCCAACGGCAGCACCGGGCCCAGTTCGCCTGCGCTGATCGCCAGCGCCAGGCTCTGCGGACTGAAGTCCAGGTCGGGAGCCAGCGACGCCGTGATGGCGGCGGCATCGACCATCAGATCGCCCCGGTGATCGGCATCATGCAGCACGAACTGGGCCTGTGCGCCCTCCAGGCCCAGCGTCTGCTGCCACTGCGCAGCGAGCGTCGCCAGCTGACGGCGCTGTTCGGCCGGCCGGGTTGCCTCGATCTGCTCGGCGCGTACCAGTTGCGGGCGCCACAGCCGCGCGTCGCCTTCATGGGCAACGCCCCGGCTCGCCAGCAGGACGCCGGCAGCACCCTCACCCGGTATGCGGCCATCCGGATTCTGTGCGGTTGCCAGCACACCGGAGGACTGCCATGAGGAAACGATGGCGGCATCGATCGAAGAAGACGCGGACACCAGCAGGTGCCAGCGTGGCTCGCCCTGATCCAGTGCGTCGATCACCCGTTGCAGGTGCGGCCACACCTCGCGTGCGCCGTCCAGCGAGGTGACCCGGACATCGAAGCGGCGCGCATCGATGCCTGCCATCCGCGCCTGCTCCAGCAGCCATGTCTGCACCCAGGGGCGCAGCGCATCGGACCAGCTGCCCGGCACCAGCAGCTCGACGCTCAGTACGTTCTCCACGCGCTGTTCGTCGCGACGCCGCAGACCGGCCACCACCACTTCCTCGGAAGCCATGATTTCCGGCAGCGCCGCGGATGCTGCCTCCAGCAGTTCCTCCAGCACCGGCTGCAGCAGGGCAAGCGCACGCCGTTCGTGGGCTGCGGTGTCGATGCCGTCCTGACGGGCCTGCAGCACCAGGAACTCATCGAGGTCCTGCGCCGCGCTCATGCGCACCGGCAGGTTGTAGTTGTCGCGGAAGCGGCCATCGAGCGTCGGACGCGGCGGCGCAGCGGCAGCAGCCAGCCATGACTGGGCATCCAGATCCACACCCAGCCTGAGGCCACCGGCAATCAACGCCACCGATGGCGGCACCATCACCTTCGCCGCGACCGCTTCGCCTTTGCCCTTGGTCGGCTCCCCATCGTTGGCCGCAGCCTTGTCCAGCGCCGCATCGACGCCACGGCGCGCGGCGCCACGCAGCATGAAGCCGGCACCGCTCAGGCCGACGGGCAGCAGGCCCAGGTAGGCCAGCATCTGCATGCCGGTCGGTACCGTGCCGCTGTTGCGCCAGTAGAGAATCGTCGCGCCCCAGGTGGCGACGAAGATCATCACCACCGAAGCTGCTTTGCCCAGCCATCCTGCCATCAGTTGCCCTGCTCCATGCGCTGCTCCTGTCGACCGTGCAGGTCAACGCAGACCGGTCATGGCCTGCGAAGCGACCAGCGTCGCTCCACACGCGGTGCGGTCGCCGTCGCGCGCCACCGGCTGACCGTCGATGAGCACTGTCGCGTCGCCACTGACAATCGTGGTCGCGCCATGCACGGCGCACAACGCACGATCACCGACGCGCGCCACCGGCCTGCCATTGATGTCGGTCTGTCCGGTGCCCGCCACCACGGTCCCTCCGTGGCTGAGCGGGTCACCGACGACGATAAACGGTCGTGCCATCCATCATGCTCCTTGATCCATGTGTGACCCGGCGTTCCATCGCCCCCCGGTTCCCCCGACGACGCAGGCCATCGGCGTAACCATACCAGTACCGCCGTGCGGTTATCACCCTTGACGGGACAGTTCCTCGCGCTTTGCCACCCGGGCGGCGCGGCAGCGGTCCGTCATTTCCACGTGAACATAGTCCTTGATGCTCCGCCAGTTTCCGCCCCAGTCCAGGCCCGCCTGTTCAGCCAGCTCGCCGTACAGGAAGTACCCACGCCGGGTCCACGGATCTTCCATGTCCCATTGCAGCTTGCCATCGCGGATGGGTGCGCTGTCCACGCCCAGCCCATACTGGTGGCAGCTCTGCCAGGCACCGGCCCGGGTCGCCTTGCCACCGGCCATCAGTTCGGCCTGCCGCTGCGGACTGCGATAGCCTTCGATCAGCACCATTTCGTAACCGTACTGGCGTCGCATCACCTCATAGATGGCCAGCACGCGCTGCTGCAGATCGGGATCGATCTGATCCCATTTGCGATCAGCCGTGACGATTTCGGGCCGCAGACGACGCACTTCGGCAGTGGTGAACACCTCCGGCGGCGGCGGCGGCGGCGGCGTCAGCCGCTCCCCACGTAGCAGCTGGGCGACCATCGAACTCGATTCCGCCAGATCATCGCCCCTGAAATCCTCCAGCACCACGGTCTGCCGCGTGACGAATATCACAATTGGAGGGATCAACAGCAACGCTGCGGCGACAACCAGAATGAGCCAATGACGCCGCAGCGCGCCGTGCACGGCTCCGACCTCTTCACGAACCCCACTGCGCACGCGGGTGGCGCCGTGACCGACCCGGTCACCAACCTGCCCCGCCCGACGACGGAATCCGCCCAGACGCTTCGCGATCGCCTGACGCAGCGATTCGACCGTCTCGGGGAACAACAGTACCCAGCACACACCAGCCACCAACAGTACGACGGCAATGGCAGCAACCACGATTG
Organism: Stenotrophomonas sp. Steno-C15; assembly: GCF_056393265.1. Lineage (NCBI taxonomy): Bacteria > Pseudomonadati > Pseudomonadota > Gammaproteobacteria > Lysobacterales > Lysobacteraceae > Stenotrophomonas > Stenotrophomonas sp. Steno-C15. Next base: position 42,113 of record NZ_JBWJPF010000020.1, on the reverse strand, counting down.
GCAACACCGGTCCTCCCTGACACGCGATCTGGTTGACGCCCCAACCGCTTTCACTAAGAATGCGCAAATTCGCTTCGGCAGTTGCCGACTCAAACCAAGGGCTGGATGCACTTGAATAATGGCGGAATCAATCGGCCAAGTCTGCTCTCAGGGGGAGCGCAGGCAAAGGGCCAGGCCCCGAATTCGGGCCGTATTCTGGCAGACATGGAGGGCCGGCAGGCAACCGCGTCGCCACGTGCCGCACGCGCGCCGTCCAGCGGCAAACGCCGTACGGTCCTGTGGCTGGCATTGGCCAGTGCCGTGGTCGTCATCGCCGGGCTGACCGCCTGGGGTCTGTCCGGTAGTAATGACTACAGCGACCCGTCCGAGTATTCACTGACACCCGACACCGGCCATGTGACCGGGCACCCGGACGCCCCGTCGGTGGCACCGGGTGAAGGTGCCGCGATGATCGTCGATGCGCCCGCTTCCCCGACTGAGCCGGCGCTGCCGGCCACCACCGGGAGCCCACCCGCGCCTGCCGCTGACGCGGCAACCGCTGCTGCGGGCGCTGCCGCAACCACCGGCACCGCTGCAACGACGCGGGCACGGGGCGCCCAGCCGGGTGAACGCAGCAGTCGCGCCGCCGGTACCGCAGGCAAGGGCGATGAAAATCTGCTCGGCACCCTGCTCGGCATCATCAAGGAAGAGGACAAGGCCAAGGCAAAAGCCAAGGCCCAGCCTCAGAGCATGGATGATCTGATCGCCCAGATCGAAGCAGACCAGCGCAAACGCGCCGAAGATGAGCGCGCCGCATTCGAGCGCGTGGCCAGCAAGAAGTCCGCCTCGACCGAATCCAACATCCAGGCGCAGCTGCGCAGCTGCCCCAGCCCTACGTCACTGAAAGGCGTGGACTGCCGGCGCAGGATCTGTGCGGCGGTGAGCGGCAAGGATCCGGCCTGCCCGGCGATGTGATCCCGAGCCCTGCCTGCTGACGCAGGCAGGGAGCTGCCGCAGAGGCCCGCTCAGAGCGGACGCCGATCCGGCTCGAACTGCGCCATCACCTCGGGTTCCACGAGCCGAAGAGGATCGTTGGCATCGATTGCGCACTCGTCTTCCACCCACTGTGGCCACACGGGCGCGCGGCAGGATCGAAGGACCAGCCATCGGCACAACACCAGGGGCAGCAGCAAGGGCATCAGGATGAAGCGTGCGCCCAGCAGGCTGGGACCGAGACTGGCCACCACGAACAGGTAGCAGTTGCGCCATGACGGCGTCACCGACAGATTCATCTGGCGACCCTCGATGGTATCGACCACCTCTGCCGGCCCCTGCTCCATGTAGCGGCGAATGAACTCCCAGATGCCGCGGATCTTCTGTTCGTCATCGAAGTAGTGGCCCACCGCGAAGGTGCGCTTGATCACCCGATCCTCGAGGATGCTGCAGCGCAGGTCGCGCAGGAACGCCTGGCTGGTCCCCTGCCCGATGTAGAACACGGCCTCATCCCATGGGACGGATACAGCGCCCTCTTCCCCACCCGTGAAGAAGTAGACCGTCCGGTTGCGCCGGTTGAACCGTGTCGGATACCAGACATAGGTGAAGAACTCGTAGCGCAGCGTCGTGTGCCAGAACAGCACCGGGGCACCGACCACGCACACGCCGACCATGGCGTACATCACCCAGTCCCAGAAGTCGCCTTCCAGGTTCGGGATCACCAGCGTGAAAAGCAGGAAGAAACCGAACAGGAACAGGGCCAGCGTCCCCAGCAGGACCATGGTGGTCGAGACCATTCCGCGCAGGCGGAACCTTCGGTCGATCAGATCGATGTAGGTCGAGTTGAAATGAACCAACGACGCACGTTCGTCAGGTGCAACCTCCTCGGCGACCCGAGGATCGAAACGCGAGGCGCTCTCCTGCGCCGAGAGAAAGCGATCCGTCGGGAAACTGCGCATCCAGCCGCTGTACATCCGTGATCCTCGCTCACTCGTCTGAGCGAGAATGCCACGCCATGCATCCAACGCCCACTTCACGCATTCAACGAGGTTGCCTGCAGCTGCTGACGAATCTCATCGTTACGGGCCTTGGCTGCCGTGATCGAGTCCTTCCAGAAGCGCTCCATTTCATCGGCACGACCTCCGGATTTATCCACGCGTCCGTACACAGCCGGTGCACGTAGCGGGGGACTGCCCGAAGGCTCGGACTTTCCGCGCCGGGTCACAGCTGCCGGCCAGACCGGCCTACGGCACGACTTCATTGCCAGGAAGCGGAACAGGGCCCAGGGCAAGGTGAGCGGTAGCGCGATCCACATCAACCCGGCGCCCGCAGAAGAGACATGAATGATGAACGCGTTGCGGAAGCTTGGTACTACCGAGGTGTAGAGCTGCAATGGCGGAAACGGAAGTGCTGAACGCCCTTCCTCCATGAAGCGCCGGATCATCTCCCAATGTGCGAGCGTGATCGCTGGGTTGGGACCGCTGTCAGATCCAACAGCAAACGTATAGACGACCTGCTCCCCATCCATTACAAGCCCCCGAAGATCGTAAGTACATCCCTCATCAGGGCCCACAGGCTTGTCCCTACCAATAACAAATCTAACATCCCGCCATGGAACCGAGACCACCCTCTCACGCTTACCCGTAAACACATGTACCTGTTGTGCGACTCGATCAAACCGAACTGGGTAGTACTGATAGCGTAGAACATCCCGCAAGAGCAGCTTGCAGAAAATGAACGCCAGAAATGCAACACCAAGAGCGATCAAGCCTCCGATCGCATAAGTATCACCTGATTCGAGCGGCCCAGTTCGGTCAACCAGAGAGGAAGTTGCGTGCAGGATCGCCACGACAAATAGCAATCCCAGCGCAATGAAGACACTCGCCCCCATCAATGCCCAACCGCGATATAGGAAGTGACGATCAACATACTCAATGCAATCATCATCAATGGCGATGATTCCCTTATCGATTGGCACAAACGTGGATGAGTCGAAACGGCGCACATCAGCAGCCTTTTCGTACTCAGTAAGGGGACGATTGTTGCGATACCTCTGGGCAAGCCAACCTGCAAACTGACTCACTACTCACGCTCCTGCAGGAAGCATAGCGTTATATGCCTCAACCTGCTTTTCAGGCGACTCGAATCTACCATGCTCATGAACTCCAAAAGGCGTCATATCAAGCCACCTCTCCACCTTATCGTCACGAATGAGATTGATAAGCCACTCGCCCAGCATACTTATCAACCCCAGCACGAGAAGTACAATAAAACCGACCCCCGCTGTCATGGCACCAACAAACATGAGGTAGGCCACTACTGCTCCCGCTACAGCAGTTGTTCCATAGAAGACCGCCATGGGAATATCTCCCGTCTTGATTGATTCATACATTTTCCACCCATCAACGACAGCCCCCATTAGCCCACCAACTGTGCCCAGCAATCTGCCGAGAAAACCGACAAGTCCCGCTCTACTTGCGACTTCAATTGCACCAAATCTGATCTCAGACGCCAAGGCTGTTCTGCCCCACATCGTCTTAGCCAAGGCCATCCCTGTTAGTTCAACGCTGGTGCCCGCAAATCCGACTAGCGCGGAGGCAAGACTCAACTGCCTACGACCGGCCGGCCCCTCCTTCTCCACATCCAGCTTGCCGTAGGAATCCGCGACGTTCCATGCATCCAGAACCAATCCAACAACTCCAAGACGCACGTCAAGGTTTACATGGGGAGCGCTGTACTGGGCAGCACGGTTCCTTACCAGTACCCGTATTTGCTCCTCACTCATCAGCATATTTCCCAAAGAGCCCGGCTGCCCATCCCGAACGGCTGCCATCGCCTCCTTGTCCCAGAACACAGCCCACTCAAATACTTTTCTCCCACGCGAGTTGCGATCTCCTGTAGCCACCCTTGCGCCACTACGCTCGCTGAGCTCCTGTCGAAGATGCTGATCAACACGCGCTCTCAGTTCCCTCTTGTTGACTCCAGCTTGCCCCTCGCTCAGTGCCTCCACCAGAAAGTGCGCCATCTCGCGCTCCGAGGCACGGATGCTAACCCGTTGGATCCGCTTTCCTGAAAGGACCCCAAGCAAGCCAACCAGATTATTCCTTGTCGCGGCAGAAATGGCGATATTGATGCCTGCCTTTGCGACTGTTGATCCTGCCTTGGTTAGGGCTGTTACAAACATCCCAGACATCTTGAAGACAAGACCTGCAACCAAGCCTAACCCCTGTTGCAGCTCCTGGGGCTTGCTACCACCTCGGTCGAGAACGTGAGCATATGCCTTGAATATATTGGACCAAGCACCGGGGTTATCCGAGTTGCTCAAGAATGTCTTGGATTGCTTCTCAATAACCTCCGCCGCGATCCTATCATTGAGCGTCAGCGCTCGAACAGTGCAATTCTTGATGTCCTGAAAACGACCAGCGAGATCCTCCAGAAGCGCAGCCTGTACGCACCCAAATCCAACAACCCCTTCAAGCGAATTATCGACAATCTCCGTCAATCTCATTGAACTGTATGACAGCTCATCATTGTGATTACACGCCAGCCAAGTCCTGAAGTCCTCGCTCTTGTACCAGCGCACGAAACTCTGGGCAATCGGCGTCAGGTGCGAAGATGTGTATCGCTCCATTTCCGGCACGAGGCTTTTGTCAAACTGATCAAGCGCTTGCTGGCTGTAATCATCACGGTAGCGATCCCATGCGGAGTCTCTGGCTTTCTTGTCTTCTTCGGCCGTCAACTCCTCACGCATTTTGGTGATTCCCGCCGCATACAGCTCCATCGCCGCGCGCCCGGTGTACGCGCTGGCACGTACGGAGCTCAGCTTCTCTGCGGCCGCCTGATCCTCAATTGCCTGCCGGATTCCGCGGATCGCCACTGAGGTTGCATGCTTCCACCCCCTGTCATCTTCCTCTTCGAACTCTCGGGTCTTCTGCCGAACAAGTGCGGAAAGCTCCTGCGCTATTCCTGCGGGATCATTCAGCGCCACCATCATCGGACGCGCAGACAAAGAGCTCTTCTGAAGCCATGCCTCCATTCCTGGCACATCCTGTTTGCATCTTGAAAAAGGCGCAAAGGAGAACGAAAAGCCAGGATTAGCATACACATCAACGACTTCGAGAACCGTCTCAACTGCACGATCCACAGTTCGAGGCCTCCCAGGGTCCGCAGCCGGCGGCGGACTCGAGGGGAGCATAGGGATCTTCACTTCAGACTCGGATTTTACTCTCTTGCCAAACTTGAACTCGCTGACCATGGAGGGGGCGTCAGCCGCACTTCCCACGTGATCCAGCGACTTTCCTTTGAGCCACATCTGGACATCAATACAGCGCATGTGCTTCTTGCGCTCGCTGGATTTTCGATTTCGCTCCATGATCTCTTTCGTCCATGGAGCCTCCGAGAAGCCAAACCAAACTTTTCCAGCTCGCTTGGGGTCGGGGATGATAACGAAGCGGGCCACCTGCGAATCGGCCATTCGCGCGCATGTAGGTTGAAAATCTTCCTGCGGTGGAGGAGCCGCATGCGGATCGAACTCCAAGAGATAGGAGTCGCTGGTGATCTGATAGCCCTTCCATTCGCCACGGATCTCGTTGAATACATAAAGATACCCTTGGCGGGCAAGTCGCAACGTGTAGTGAGCCTCACTGGCCGGAAGGGTGACACTGGCCACATCCTTTCCAAACCCTCCTCCCAGCCTTGGCCCTTGCCACATTTCCTTGACGTCTGAACGGCAGATGGCGTATCTGATCGGAAGAATCGGCAAGCCGACCTGATCGCAGACATCACACTTCTTCGCGGGGTCACACGACTGTGTCGGCCTCTTATCCATGCTGCCAAGCTCCTTGTTCTGTCTGCTCCAATGAAGGTTCATCCACCTCTTCGTCGGAGGGGTCGCTGACGGCACTGCGGAACGCGCCAGGCTCTAAGCAGGCGATCCGAAGAGCCTCTTGATACCGCGGCGTGTTATGAACTTCGGGTGATTGAAATACTGAAGCAAATGCATACGCTTCCTTATCGTCAGGGTCTGTCAGCCCGCACTCGCCGGCCTTCTCCATCTCGTCAAAGACACGTCTCGAAAGCCCAGCACCCTCAATGCTCCCACCCTCTCGATGCAACCGATCGATCACCCTGTTAACAGAAGCCAACGAGGAAATCGCGTACAGCTGATCGGACGTTAGATGCATCCCATCCTTGTTACAACCACTGTTTTCGTATGATTGCCACCGCGCGCCCTTGTCCACGGTTGCGGTCCAGGCATTGATGGGACCAAGCAATGCATCCAGCTGCGACGACAAGAGAATCCACTTCAGCGCGTTCCAGACACGAGGATCGTAGTATCTGAATAGCATCTTCTCACCATCAAATTTTCTCACCATCATACGAGCCAAGTGATTTCGGACTCGCTGACTGTCGGCATTGCATTTCAGCAACGCCGAGAATGGGATGCGGTCATGATCGCGTGCGTAGTGCACAGTTTCATCAAGTGCCGCTAGACGCGCATCAGGCTCAATTTCTTCCAGTCTGATTAGATAGGGAAGAAGATGCTTCTGCCCAAGGAGCTCCTTGGGAACGATGGGTTCGCATGGCCAAAGCTTGGCGATACGTCGATCGATCTGGAGTGGATTGATCAACGCATACTGATGAGCTTCGAATAGCCGGTGATCGAGTTGCATCTCTCAGGCTCCCAGTGGGACCAAGCCGGCGCCCGACTGTTCCGCTGCACGCACGCGATACTCGCATGCCTTGTGTGAACCATCTGGCACCTTCGCCTCCCCCACCACACTCGCCGGCCCCAGCCATTCGCGCTGGCTCGCCTTGAATTCCACCTTGCCCGGCGCGCCCAGTTCGATGTTGTCGCCCTCGATCCGCAGGTAGGCCCCGGCCGCCGTCGCCAGCAGATGCTTGCTCGGTGCCGACAGCTGCACGTCCGCTTCGGTACTGGCGATGCGCACCTGCGTCTTTGCGGCCACGATCGCCTGGTTCTTGTGCGCACGCGCACTCACCTTGCCCTGTGCAGCATGCAGCGCGATGCCGCGCTCCTGGTTCGGGCTCTCGCCGCTGGGTTCCATGCCGGCGGTGTACAGCACCAGCCCGCCGGCCACGGCCATCGTCAGTGAGCCCTGGGTCATCCAGTTCAGTGCCACGCCGCTGGCCAGCGTGGTGTGGGTGCCACTCACCCACACCTGGTCGGCCGGGGTCAGGCTGAGGACGCCGGCCACGCCACTGCCCAGCAGGACCGGCGCGCTCCAGCCCGGCGCTTCACCGTCGCCACCGGCAATGCTGCCCGCCGCGCTGCCACTGTGAGTGGCGCGCAGGGTCTCCTGCAGTTCGGTCAGCGTCGTGTCCACCGGCAGTTCGGCCGCCTCGCCAGGCAGCTGCGCCTGCTGCTTGCCTGCCGACTCGGCCAGCTGCTGCAGCAGCTGCTGGCTTTCCTGCAACTGGCTCAGTGCCTGCGGCGCCGCCAGCTGCGGCGTGCCCGGCTCGGTGGTCAGCAGCAGGCCACGGCCGGCGCGCAGTGCACCCTGTGCCTGCGTGGACAGCTCCACACCAAAGCCCCGCTCGCCCTCGCGCACGTTGTCCTGGCCGCCCTTGAGATGGCCCAGGGTCAGGGTGGTTTCGTGCTGGGTGGTGGACAGCTGCGCGCGACCCTGGCCCGGTGTGTCATCGAAGCGCAGCTGCTGGTAGCCGCCCTGCCCGCCCTGGCTGTCGGCCAGCGCCTGGCTCTTGAAACCGGTATACACCGCGGCGTGATCGTTGCCCTCGAACCATGCCGCCGCATTACCGGTGGCGTTGGCACCGCCACCGTTGATCTGGTTGTGCTGCGCGTCCTGCTGGCCACGGCCGTTGTACACCGCACCGACCACCACCGGACGGTCGATGTCGCCCTCCAGGAAGGCCACCAGCACTTCCTGGCCGCGCCGTGGCAGCACCACGCCGCCCCAGTTGTCGCCCGCCCATGGGGTCATCACCCGCACCCACGTCCAGGCCCCCCCGGTGGCCGGGGCATTGTCGTCCCCACCCGGATGGGCCAGCCCGCTGCTGGCGTTGCCGCCGCGCTGCCACGGGAACTGCACCTTGATGCGGTGGTCGCGGTCGGACAGCAGCGGGTCGCCATCGCTGACCACGATCGCACTGAGCGTGCCGGTGATGGTCGGCCGCGGATGCAGATGCGCGCCATGGCCATCGTCGGTCTGCGGCCGGTAGGTCACCTCGGCCGGGATGGCCACGAAGCGGTTGTCGTAGAAGGCGGTGGAGACCTCACCGGGCGCACGTCCATTGGCCAGGCCCGACAGCGCGCCCGGCAGTGCCGGCGCGGTCACGCTGGACGGACCCAGGGTCTGCTCCAGCGCATCGAATACATCGGCATCGAGGTTGTTGCGCGCCTGGTGCTGCACCGACAGGCACAGGAACTGCGCGTCCTGGCTCACCTGCGGGTGCTGCGACAGGCCGAACCGTGCACCCGGGGCCAGCGTGCGCCACTGGCCGGCACCGTCGATGGTCTGCGCGCGCACGCGCAGCGCATCCAGGTGCTGCTGCGCGCGGCGCTGGCCGCGGGCATTGTCCTGCCAGCCGTAGGGGCCGCAGGTGTCGCGGTCGATGATGCCCAGGTCGTTGGCCTGCCCGCTTTCGGCGCTGGCCTGGCGGCGCTCCAGCGTGCGGTAGTCCCAGGTGGCACGCTGCACCTTGCCTGGACGCCAGCGGTGCGCGGTCGACCACTGCTGCACGCTGTCACTGCGCTCGCTCTCATCGCGCCGATGGAAGCGCACACTGCCCAGCTCGGCGGTGTCATGGCTGTGATCGGCCAGCACCAGGGTGTGGCTGCCGAAGTCGGCACTGCCAGGGTCACCGGCATGCTCGAACCAGTAATAGATGCCTTCCTCGGCCAGCATCCGCTGCAGGAAGGCCAGGTCGCTTTCCTGGTACTGCGTGGTCAGGCTGCGCCGGGCGTACTGGCCGGCATCGGCCAGCGACCAGCGCCAGGCCGGGGCCAGACCACCGTAGTCGGCGAAGATGTCCTCGACGATCTCCACGACCGTCCTGTCGTGGAACACATAGCTGTCCACCCGCTGCGACAGGAACGCCAGCCACGGCTGCAGGCGCAGCCGGTAGCGCGCCAGGCCGCCATTGCTGCCCAGCCGCTCGGCGGCGGTGATGCGTCCATGCAACGGCCGCAGGCTGCCGTCGGCCTGTTGCATCTGCAGCAGCGCGCCCTGCCCGATCAGCGGGCCCAGCGGCAGGCCCGCATCCAGCGACAGCGCCGTGATCGTCCACTGGAAACCGATGCCGTCGATCTGTTCGACGCCATCCAGCGTTTCGGCCACCAGCACGTCGCTCCCCAGCGAGGTGTGCAGCCGCAGGAAGCGCTGTGCATGCGATGGGCCGGCCAGCGCTGCCCGCAGGTTGTTTACCAGGTCCATGGTGATTCCCCGACTTCCCGTGCTTCAAGGTGGTCTGCATGCGGCGTGCGCATCGGCTTCCTCCGGTTCCCGCTTCCGCGTGGCCTGCGCCCCTGTGCGGGGCGACAGGCTCACACGATCATCAGGCGGCCTGGACGATTTCTTCCAGCTGCAGGCGGACGCCTTCGCTGATCTTCAGGCGGTAATCGCGTCCACCGGCCGTGATCTGCAGTTCGCGCACGTTGCTCACCAGCTGCGGCTTGCCCACGACCGGGGCATCCATGTGGATGCGCCAGGAACCGCGGCTGATCTGCGCGGCCACGTTGCGGGCATCCTGGCGGGCAGCGGGCACCGCGGTCTCCAGCAGCTCGATCACATGTTCGGGGCGCAGCCGGTTCCAGGCACGCACACGGTCCAGCTCACGGCCAAGGCCGAGTTCCAGGCTGTCACAGTGGTTGAGAGCCGCTTCGCGGTCGAATCCATAGAATTCCATTGCCTTCTCCATTTGCTCAGTGTCAAGACACTTTGTATTTGAAGTCACCCTTCTTGCCGGCGGTGACCTTGATGGCGTTGATCCGGTTCCCCTCGGCCATCGCCGCCAGCACGCTCTCGGCGATTTCCGGCAGCAAGGTTCCATTGAGGATGTGGTCAACGTTGCGGGCACCTGAGTCCACTTCGGTGCAACGCGCAAGCACGGCCTCCACCAGACTGTCGTCCCAGCTGAAGGTGGCCTTGTGGTTGGCAATGACGCGGTCGCGGATGCGACCGAGCTTGAGCGTGATGATCCGCGCAAGCACGTCATCGTTGATCGGATAGTACGGTACGACCTTGAGGCGGCCGAGGAAGGCCGGCTTGAAGCTGCGCATCAGCACCGGGCGCAGCGCGTCGGCGAGCGCGTCGGCCGCCGGAATCTCCTCGGCCGGCTTGTTCAGGCAGGCCTGCATGATCTGCGAGGAGCCGATGTTGGAGGTCAGGATGATGAGGGTATTGCGGAAGTCGATTTCGCGGCCTTCCGCATCATCCATCACGCCCTTGTCGAACACCTGGAAGAACATCTCCAGCACGTCGGGATGGGCTTTCTCCACCTCGTCAAGCAGCACCACGCTGTAAGGGTTGCGGCGCACGGCTTCGGTCAGCACGCCGCCTTCGCCGTAACCGACGTAGCCCGGCGGCGAGCCTTTCAGCCCGGACACGCTGTGCGCTTCCTGGTATTCGCTCATGTTGATGGTGATCAGCTTGCGCTCACCACCATAGAGGATGTCAGCCAACGCCAGCGCGGTCTCGGTCTTGCCGACACCGGAGGGGCCGACGAACATGAAGACACCGCGCGGCTTGTTCGGGTCTTCCAGTTTGGCCGTGGCGGTGCGCACGCGCTGGGCGATCGCATCCAGCGCGTGGTCCTGTCCGATCACGCGCTCGACCAGCAGGTTTCCGAGCGTGCGCACGGTACGGATCTCGTCCTTGACCATGCGGCCCAGCGGCACGCCGGTCCATGCCGACACGATCTCCGCGACCACGGTTCCGTCGACCTGCAGCGGTACCATCGGCGTCTCGCCCTGCAGCTCGCGCAGCTCGGCCTGCAGTCGCGCCAGTTCAGCATGCTGCGGCGACAGTTCCGGCTTGGCCTTGCCGCGCTTGGCGGCCGGCTTGGCCACGGCGACGTCGCCCTCACCGTCATCGCTGGGCGCTTCGCCATCGGCCGCCTGGGCCTGGCCCTGCTCCATCTGCTGGCGCAGCGCGGCAATGCGGCCTGCCAGTTCGCGCTCGCGGGTGAGGCGCTCCTCATTGCTGGCCAGCACCGCCTGCGCTTCCGCCTGCTGGGCATGCAGCTCGTCCAGGCGCTCGCTATGCTGTGCACTGCCCCCTGCGGTTTCGCGCTGCAGCGCGCTGATTTCCGCCTGCAGGCGATCCAGGTGCTTGCGGGTGTCTTCGATGATCGCAGGCGTGGCGCTCTGTCCAAGCGCGACCTTCGCGCAGGCGGTATCCAGCACGCTAACAGCCTTGTCCGGCAGCTGGCGGCCACTGATGTAACGGTGCGACAGACGCACGGCTTCGGTCACCGCTTCGTCCAGCACGCGGATGTTGAAGTGCGACTCCATCAACCCCACCATGCCGCGCAGCATCGCTGCGGCCAGCACTTCACTGGGCTCTTCAACCTTGACCACCTGGAAGCGGCGGGCCAGCGCCGCGTCCTTCTCGAAGTACTTCTTGTACTCGCTCCAGGTGGTCGCCGCGATCGTGCGAAGCTCACCGCGGGCCAGCGCCGGCTTGAGCAGGTTCGCCGCATCGTTCTGGCCGGCGGTTCCACCGGCGCCGATCATCGTATGCGCTTCATCGATGAACAGGATGATCGGATGCGGGCTCTTCTTGACCTCGTCGATCACGTTCTTCAGGCGGTTCTCGAACTCGCCCTTGACGCTGGCGCCGGCCTGCAGCAGCCCCATGTCCAGCGTGTGCAGCTCGACACCCTGCAGCACCTCCGGCACATCCTTGTCGGCAATGCGCCGGGCGAGCCCTTCGACCACGGCGGTCTTGCCCACGCCGGCTTCGCCGGTGAGGATCGGGTTGTTCTGGCGGCGACGCATCAGGATGTCGATCACCTGGCGGATCTCGCCATCACGGCCGATCACCGGATCGATCTTGCCCTCACGGGCGCGCTGGGTCAGGTTGGTGGTGAACTGGTCCAGCGCCGGCGTCTTGGACAACCCACCCTTGGCCTCGCCGGATACGGCTTCCTCGCCCTCACCGCCCTCGTCCTTCGCCGAGGCATCGGCGAAGCGGACGGTCTGCACCGCCTCCTGCGAGCCCTCGGTGAGCTTGGCGAAGTCGTGCTTGAGCTCTTCGCGCTTGAAACGCACGAACAGCTTCGAGCCACGGTAGGCCAACTGCGCCAGGTCCGGCTCGGTCAGCAGCGCCAGCAGCAGATGGCCGCTACGGATGCGGGTAGTTTCCGAGTCCAGCGAGGCGATCAGCCAGGCGTGCTCGAACAGCTTGGGAATGTGCTGGGAAAATACCGGCGTGCGGCCGTTGCCGGTCTTGAACTGACTGATCTCATCGTTGAGATCACGCTCCAGCGATTCCGGCAGGATGCCGCTGCGACGGGCAATCAACACGAAATCGCTCTGCGGCTGCTCGAGCAGGGCCAGGAACAGATGCTCCAGGTCCACCTCATAGTTGCCGCGCGCCATGCACAGGTTCGCGGCCCGCTCGGCCGCCTGGCGGCAGGTGTCGTCCAGCTTGCTGATCAGGGTCTTGAGGTTGATGCTCATGCGGAAACACGCACTCCTTGCTGGAACCGTTCGAGGACCGCAGGCACGGACGCCTGCGGCGGGTTGTCATTGCAGCGTGTGGATGCCATAGGTGGTGTCCTCACGCGATGTGGTCTGCGCCTGGGTGCACATGTAGCTGTCCCAGCCCAGCCGAGCGCCGCCGCCGCTGCCGAGGGCGCTGCCCTGCACATCCTCGGCGCGCAGCACCAGCCGCACTTCGTACTCGAGAACGCCGCCGGTCAACAACGACAACCACTTGGACAGGGCTTCGGCCGCACTGCCACCCGGCAGGAAGGCGTCGAACTGATCGCGCCGCAGCGGCCCGATGCGCAGTCGCATGCGCAGGTCTCGCTGCCAGACGCGATCGCCAGCCAGGGCACTCGCCCCCAGCACCGCATTGGCCTGGCCCAGCCGCGTTGCCTGACCGGCGGGCACCCGGTACCACGCGCCGACAAACTGCTCCAGGTGCAACGGCACCTGGAAATAGTCCGACAGGATGCGCTGCATCAGCACGGCCGATACGGGGCGCTGGCGCACGGCACCGGCGTAATAGGCAACGGCCTGATCGAAGATCTCGCCCTCGCCCTCGTGCAGGCGATCGCGCAGCTCGCTCATGCCCATGCCGAGCAGCGAGAGCACCAGCGGCAGGAAGCGCTCGCGGCGATCCAGTTCGTACTGCAGCGCCAGCCGATGCTTCTTCCACGCCGCGTAGTGCAGCGATACGGCGCGTGTGGAGAAGATGTCCAGGAACGCGCGCGCGGTGCGGTCGCGCTGGTACAACTCGCGCAGCTGCAGGGTCTCGGTGTAATGCAGCGGCAATGCGCCAGCGGTGCCCAGCAGGCCCATGAACTGCGGAGTCAGGTGGACCTCGGCCAGTTCCTCGCCGTGCAGCGCCTGCTCGATGGCCTCGCGCCCCTCCAGCCGCTCGCCCTTCAGCGAGTAGACCTCACCCTCCGCGGACAACTCGGTGGCCGGGAAGCCCAGCGACAGCGAGTTGCGGAAGCGCACGCGCATCGGCACGGCCTGGCCGGGCTTGACGCCTTGCCGCTGGAACACCTGCTCAAGCAACCGCACCGCCTGGAAGAACTGGAAGCGGTGGGGCTCGGTGAGCAGCTGCTGGGCTACGCCAGGATCGATTCGCCGCTGCGCGCTGGGCATCGGACGATCTCCTCCCCGCTGTCGCCGGAAACCAGCACCAGACGGGTAAAGCTGTTGGCATGCACGTAAAGTGCGAAGAAGTGGTCCATCACCTGGGCAAAGGCGGCCACACCGGTACCCACGAAGTGGGCTTCATTGATCGTCAGGCGGATCTCCAGGCCACGCACCACCGAAGCGAACTGGCGACCATGCATCCAGGTGGTGGTCGGGGTCTGCTGCAGCTCAAGGATGCCGTCGATCTGGCGAGCGGAAACATTGCTGCCGGACAGGTCGTACAGGCGCAGCATCTCCTTCAGCGCTGGCAGGCCGCTGGCGGTCAGTGACAGCTGGTTCAACGACAGGTGCGAGATCAGGCGCCACTGCGCATTGCGGCCATGGCGGAAACGCAGCGGTTTGGTCGGCTTGCGCAGCAGGCTGATCGCCCTGGCCGGGCTGCCGCCCTCGATGTTCAGGTCACCACCGGCCACACCGAAGGCAAGCTGGTTGGGCAGATCGCGGTTGCTGCAGGTCAGCTCCAGGCTGACCGTGTCGGTCTGCGGAAGTACCGGATTGAATGACAGGTCAACGAAGCTGATCTCCGTCTCGAAACCGGGGCTCTGCCGTGCGACATCCTCATCACGACGTGCCACCCAGTACTGACCGGTCCGCTCCGGATCTTCACCGTGATGCAGCGAGTAGAACGGACGGAAGGCCTGGATCAGTTCGCCCTGCGGTGTCTGCCGGATGCGGTGCACCGAGTCGATCGAGTGCACCTCGTAGGCGAAGGCGCGACGCGCGTCGGCCAGCACCGGATAGTTGACCGTGCGATGGGTGACGCGGATCGGCTCGCCACTGGTCCTGAAAAGGTTGACGATGGGGGTGCAGCCCAGGCGCACATTGTGCGTACCCAGTTCCTCCAGCACCATCGTGTTGCCCCGGTCCTGGCCCTGCGCATGCAGCACCAGGTGAAGCGTGAAACGACGGCTGGCGCCGGCGGTCACTGTGGGCAGGTGCAGATCGACGAATCCGAACTTCTCCGGATAGGCGAACAGCTCGGTCAGCAGCCGGTACGCCGGATGCGAGCGCGCCGGGAAGTCGATCAGCGCCTCATCCTCGGCAAAGCCCACCGGGCTCAGCGGGACCTTTTCCAGGCGTCGCCAGCGGCCATCGCCATCGGATTCGACATAGGCCGCCTTTACCCCGAGCATCAGCGCATCGCGCAGAGCGGCCCGCACCGACGGCTCGCCATCCAGGAACAGGCGAAGCTGATCGGTGCCCAGCTGGCCGAAGCCGAGCTGATCGGACAGCAGCTGGAAGCCCAGCGAGATCTGGCCGCCGGTGCCCGCCGGCAGCGTCGTGGCCATCGGTGCATCGGCGACACTGCGGTAGACCACCTGCTGTACCCCGACCGGTGCCAGGACCACGTCGTAGGCGGTGCGGAAATCACACGGAACGCCACGCACGGGGCGGCTCTGCAGGGCGGTACCGCGGGGTACGCGCACCGGCGCGCTCAGTTTGGAGGCTACCCCTTCCATGTCGAAGTGGGCGATCGAGCACGACGGGAATGGGCGTAGGTAATGTGGATAGAGCACATCCAGCAGCGCGTCGGTGAACTCGGGATAGTCGTCCTCGATGCGCTTGGAAACGCGGGCACTGAGCAGCGCGAACGCTTCGATCAGCCGCTCGACATGCGGGTCCTGGCTGCCCTCCGCGGACAGTTGCAGGCGGCCGGCAATCTTCGGGTAACGCTCGGCGAACTCGCGTCCGTAACGACGGAGATAGGCCAGTTCGCGTTCGTAATAAGGAAGCAGGTCCTGCATCAGCCGGCCTGCGTGCGACGTGCGCGGGTGACCTGGTACTGCAGGGTCGAGGGCTGCAGCATCGCGTCGAAGCTGACCGGCTCGCGCGCCGGTTCCAGATCCAGCAGCGCATGGATGGTGAAGTGCAGGCCGCCGGCAAACTGATTGCCGGCGTCCAGGTGCACGTTGACGTTGCGGAGCCGGCGCTCGTGGCGCGCCACAGCCTGCTCCAGGGAGCGGCAGATGGCGGCGCGATCATAGGCGTTGGCCAGGCTCATCGCGGAGAAATCGGCCAGCCCGTAGGTCAGCAGCGACTGCCGGCAGTTGGGGAACTCCTTCATGTCGCCTTCCTGGAACGCGGCGCGCGAATTCAGCAGCCCTTCCAGGTCACGGGCAATGGATTCCTTGTACTGCTCCAGCGAGACGGACTTGAATACCGGCCCGGCGCCCGGCTGCTTGGGGGCGTCGTCGAACAGTTTTTCCAGCAGGCTGGGTTCGAGTCCCTTCATTGGTCGATCCACTCAGGTTCGGCATCCGTGCGGGCGGCAGCGGTGCGGCAGAGACAGGGCCGTTCCTGGCCCTGCCCGACGATCAGACTGCGATGGCGCACGAGGCGCCATCGCAGTGACACAACATCACACGGTGTAGTTCGGGATGTTCTTGGTTGCGCTCCACTGCGCCACGGTCTTGCCACCAACGCCGCCTTCCGGCTTCTGCTGCTGGTAAGTCCACTTGATGGCGCCGAAGCTCAGCTGAACAACTTCCTGCGGCATGCCTTCCTTGTCCACCGTCGTGGTGACGCGGTGGACCAGCACGTTCAGCAGCTCGACCGTGTAGTAATTGATCGCGTTGCCGTCCTTGTCGGCGCGCATGAACTGGATCTGCGCCTTCGGGAAGGTGGTGCCGTTGGAGGCGGCCTGGTTCAGGGCCGTGGAGGCGAGGTCGATCGACTTGGTGATTTCGATCGGGGACAGGTTCACGCGGGCAGCGGTGGTGCCGCCGGAGGTCGACGCGGTGGCCGAACGCGGCTGCAACAGGTCCTGCGAGAACGACTGGATTTCAATCCAGTCCTTGTGCTTGTCGTCGTGCGACTCGCCCTTGATGGTGTCAATCGAGAGGAAAGCGTGCTGCATATCTGGTCTCCTAAATTCCGTTCTTCCGTGAGATTTGATGTGCCAGGCGGGGGCCCGGCGGTTAAGGGGGGCTGCGCCCTCTTGAAATAAGCGTCACTGCAATCCGGGGAGCGGACTCCCCTGGACGCTTCAGTTACAGCAAACCGTTACGACTTTTTCGCGGACGCCGGCAGTTCGGCGACCAGACGCAACGAAACAGACAGCTCATCGAGCTGGAAATGCGGCCTGATGAAGGCCACCGCGCGGTAGACACCAGGCTTGCCCGGCACCTCCGAAACCTGCACAGATGCCTCGCGCAACGGGAACTGGGCCTTGGCTTCCTGCGATGCGTTGTCGTCCAGCAGCACGTACTGGGCGATCCACCGGTTCAGGAATTCCTCGACGTTGCCCGCCGATGCGAAGCTGCCGATCTTCTCGCGCATCATCGCCTTGAGGTAATGGGCGATGCGCGACACCGCGAAAATGTACTGCAGCTGGGCAGACAGGATCGCGTTGGCGTTGGCCGAATCGGTGTTGTACTTCTTCGGCTTCTGTGCCGACTGTGCGCCGAAGAACGCGGCGTAGTCGGTGTTCTTGCAGTGCACCAGCGGCATGAAGCCGAGGTCACTGAGTTCCTTTTCACGACGGTCGGTGATGGCCACTTCCGTCGGGCACTTCAGCGCGACTTCGCCATCATCGGTGCGGAAGGTATGGGTCGGCAGGTCCTCGACCAGGCCGCCACCTTCCACGCCACGGATTGCCGCGCACCAGCCGAAGTTCTCGAAGGCCTGGGTCAGGCGCGCACCCATCGCATAGGCGGTGTTGCACCACAGGAACTTGCTGTGGTCGGCCGCTTCGATCTCCTCGACGAAGTTGAAGCCTTCGACGGTGGTGCCATCCTTCGGGTTGTAGGGCAGACGGCCGAGGAAGCGCGGCATGGTCAGACCGACATAGCGGCTGTCCTCACTCTCGCGGAACGACTTCCACTTCGCGTACTCGACCGTGTCGAACACCTTGGCCAGGTCGCGCGGCTTGCCCAGATCGGTGAAGGTTTCCAGGCCGAACATGCCTTCACTCGCTGCCGAAATGAACGGCGCGTGCGCGGCGGCAGCCACGTGCGACATCTGCTCGATGAAGTAGATGTCCTCCGGCTGGCGGCCGAGGAAGTAGTCGCCGATCAGTGCGCCGAACGGCGCGCCACCGAAGGTGCCGAACTCTTCTTCGTAGACCTTCTTGAACAGCGCGCTCTGGTCGAAGTCGATGGCCGACTTGAAATCCTTCACCAGATCCTTCTGCGGCGAATTGAAGACCTTGATCTTCATGTTCGGGCCGGTGGAGGTCTGCTGGCACAGGTAATGCAGGCCTCGCCAGCTGCCTTCCAGCTTCTGGAACGGTTCGGCATGCATGACGGCGCTGAGCTGCTCGGAGATGATCCGGTCGATCTCGGCGATGCGCGCATCGAGGGTGAGGTTGAGGTTGTCGGAGACGACCACGGTGCCGTCCAGGACTTCCTTCGCCAGCGCGGCGATGATGTCCTTGGCGCGGTCATGCTCGGTCTTCGACTTGGCGACCTTGCTCTTCTCGACGATCTGGTCGAGCAGGCCGACGTCTTCGGCAACGGCGGCCTGCGTGGCCAACGGGCTGGCTTCGGCTGACATCGGTCAGTCCTCCTTGGTCACGCCGAGCTTCTTCAGCTGCTCGGTGTTGTTGAGCACATCGGTCAGCAGGTCTTCCAGCTTCTCGTTGCCGGCCAGCTTGTTGCGCAGGTCGGCGAGCTTGGTGCGCGACTCGAGCAGGCGCCGCAACGGCTCGATCTGCTGGACCACCGCCTCGGGACGGAAGTCATCGATGGAATTGAACTTCAGCTCGACGCCGAATTCGCCACCTTCGTCGCTGATCTTGTTCGGCACGCGATAGACCGCACGCGGGGCGATGCCTTCCATCACTTCGTCGAAGTTGTCCATGTCGACGCTGACGAACTTGCGATCCTTGACCTTGGGCAGCGGCTGCTCCGGGTTGCCGCTGAAATCGCCCATCACGCCGACCACGAACGGCAGTTCCTTCTGCTCGATCGCGTCACCCTTCTCGACATCGTAGGTGAGCTGGACGCGCGGCGGGCGGATCTTCTGCAGCCGCTTCTGGATGCTTTCCTTCTTGGCCATGTGTGTCTCCTGACTGGGGCCGGGTCCGGATCAGTTGCCGATGTTCTGGAACGGATCGGAGTTGTTCGAGCGGGCAGCGGGCTTGGCCGGCTGTGCAGCGGGCTGTGCGGCAGCGGCGGGCGCGGCGGCACGGCCGGCACGGGCGCGGCTGCGCGGCTTCGGCTTGGGCGCCGGATCGAGAATGGCATCACCCATGGTGTTGCGCAGGGTGGTAGCCAGGGTCTGCGCTTCCTTGCGGGCAGTATCGGAAGCCAGCGCGCCGCGCCCCTGCAGGCGGGTCAGCGACTGGTTGGCAATGCGGAAACCGGCCACCGTGATCACGCCATCGGCGACCAGATCGCTGGGATCGCGCTGCAGCACTTCCTCGGCAGCCACAATGGCGCGGGCATACTGGCCCTGGTCGAACTGCAGCTGAGCGATGCGCACCCACGGCTCCTTGCGCGTCGGATCGGCCTTCGCCGCTTCCTCGAATGCGCTGATGGCGGCATCCGCGCCACCGGTGGTGACCTGTGCTTCGGCATTGCTCAGCGTCGTTTCGAACGGCACGACCTCGGCCTTCTTCGGTGCCGATGAGCAGGCCGCCAGGCCCGACAGCAACATCAGCGCGAACATCGGCCGGTAGACAGCCTTCCCCATTGCCTTCACTTCCATAGTGATCCCTCGTCGAAATTAGTTCCTAAAGGAAGCCGAATCGCCGCCGATACACCGCACGGGATTCCTGCCCCTGTCGGCGGCAGTGTACATTCGCGAATACGCATCGGTATAGTGAATTTCGTCAAGAATGTGGCGGTTTTGATAGACACATTCTTCACATTCCAATGTGATATCCGCGAGCGAAATCCGTTGCATACGTGACTTTCACCCCGCCCTTCGAGCCCGCCGACTCCAGATGAATGCGCAACTCTCCTCATTTCGCCGCGTGATATCCGTCACGATTTTCTCCTTCATTGTTTCGGGTTCCCTTGCCGGTTGCGCCAGCGACAGCAAGCTCGGGAAAGCGATGGACAAGACGCTGCAGGCCGTCGGCATCCGCGAGGAAAAGCCGAAAGCGCCACCGACCGTCCCATTGCGCCTGTATGCCGGCACCAACCTCAATGCCGGCAACGACAAGCGGGCGAGCGCGGCGGTGGTCAAGGTCTACCACCTGCGCAGCCTGCAACGGTTCGAACAGGCGCCCTTCAACGCATTCCTGGACCAGGCCGGAGAGCAGGCCGCCCTCGGTGCCGACCTGCTGTCGGTCAATGAGGTGGTGCTGACCCCCGGGGCCCGGCAGGAATTGTCCGAGCAGCTGAGTGAAGGAAGTGCAGTGCTGGGCGTGGTCGCCCTGTTCCGCGCCCCCGCCGAGAACCGCTGGCGGCTCGCGTTCGACACCAAGGGCAAGACCCTGCCGCAGGACGGTGTGACCATCGGTGTCCACGCCTGTGCCCTGACCAGCGACAGCAAGGCCCTGCTCACACGACTTTCCGGCGATCCGGGCAGTCTTGCCTCGATCCGCTGTGCAGGCGCGAAATAGGACCGCGTCGGAATTCTGGCACTCAAATTGCCGCAATGCGATAGTATCTTCCGCGCAACGTTTGCCCCGCCGCAATCAATGTGCGATGTGATTCACACTTTCACATTGCAAGGCAGGGCCTTCGCCGCAGCGGAACGCGAGGACGGCGGAACCGGCCCCCAAGGGGCAACCTTTCAAGGTATTTCCAAGGATTGAATGTGGCTTATGTAAGCAGGATGTCGAAGGTTCTCTGGGGTGAAGGGCTGTTCCTGCGGCCCCAGCATTTCCAGCGCCAGGACGCGTATCACGAGGCACGGCTGCAGGATCTTTCGCAGACGCTGCACCCGTACGCGTGGGGCGCGCGCCGCGTGCGTTTCGACCCCCATGCCTTGTCCGGCGGCACGTTGAGGCCGCTCGATCTGTCGGCGGTGTTTCCCGATGGCGAAACCTACGATGCCCCCGCCCACGACAGCCTGCCGGACGCGGTGTCGCTGCAGGATCTGCCGCCTGGCGTGCAGTCCACGGTGATCTACCTGGCACTTCCGCTGCTGCGCGATGACGGCGCCAACTGCACCGATGCGGAAGGCACGGTGCTTGCGCGCTATCGGCAGGCAAACCGCGATACGCAGGACCTGTTCACCGATGCGGTGGAGGCCGAACTGGCCTACCTGAGCAAGGCGGTGAAGCTGCTTACCGACGACCAGCCCCGTGATGCCTATGCCACCGTGCCGGTGGCGCGTGTGCGCCGCACCTCCAGCGGCGGCTTCGAGCTGGACGATGAGTTCATCCCGCCCTGCGCGCAGCTGCAGGCCTCGCCGTTCCTGCATCGTGAACTGCGTGCGGTGCTCGATGCGCTGCAGGCCAAGGTCGATGCGCTGTACGGGCTGCATCGGCAGACGTCGCAGAACATCATCGAATTCCGCTCGGGCGACATCGCGTCGTTCTGGCTGCTGCATACGATCAACAGTTCCTTCAGCGCGCTGGCCCATCTGCTGCATCATCCGCAGCTGCATCCCGAGCGCCTGCACCAGGAACTGCTGCGCATGGCGGGCGCACTGCTGACCTTCTCCAACGCCTACCAGCTGGGCGACCTGCCGGTGTACCGCCACGACCAGCCGGAAGCTTCGTTCCGCAAGCTGCTGGAGATCGTGCGGGCACTGCTGGATACGGTGATCTCCACGCGCTACTTCAAGATCGCGCTGAACGAGGTCAAGCCGTCCTACCACCTCGGTCGGCTGGACTCGCAGCGGATCGACGGGAATGCCTCGTTCTACCTGTCCGTCTCCGCCTCGCTGCCGGCGCAGGAGCTGATCCAGAGCGTCCCGGTGCGCTTCAAGGTCGGCGCGCCGGACGACGTCGAGAAGTGCGTGCTGTCCGCACTGCCAGGCGTGAAGCTTACCCACGCCGCGCAGGTGCCGGCAGCGATCCCGGTGCGCCCGGGCAGCCATTACTTCGAATTTGATTCGCGCGGTGCGCTGTATGAGCGCATGCTCAAGGCGCAGTCGGTGATGATCTATGTGCCGGCCGGCATTGCCGAGCTGAAGATGGAACTTGTGGCGGTGACCTCATGATGAATTCCCCCCTGCCCCCGACCCCGGGCCCGATGCCGTCGCTGACCGCCAATGGCGCGATGGTCAATCCGACGCCGCAGGCGGCCAATCCGCAGAGCCTGCAGGATCTGATGTCCGACGGCTTCTACCTGCTGCTTCTGCTCAAGCGTGGCCAGTTGCCGCACGACGCAGAGGGCTTCGTGCAGACGGTGCAGAAGTTCCTCGATGGCGTCGAACGCAACGCGATGCGGCTTGGCGTGGCGTCCGAAGATGTCTACGCCGCCAAATACGCGTTCTGCGCCGCGGTGGATGAGGCGATCCTGTCGCAGCCGTCGCCGCTGCACGAAACCTGGGAACGCAATCCGCTGCAGTTGCGCCTGTTCGGCGAGCACCTCGCCGGCGAGCACTTCTTCGACCGGCTGGAAGAACTGCGCCGCCAGGGCGCGGCGCGCCTGCCGTCGCTGGAGGTCTATCACTACTGCCTGCTGATGGGCTTCGAGGGCAAGTACCGTATCGAAGGCACCGAGAAGCTGGGCTATCTGACCGCGCGCCTGGGTGACGAGATCGTCTACCTGAAGGGCAAGCGCCACGGCTTCGCCCCGCACGCGCTGCCGCCCGACAACGTGCGCCATGGCCTGCGCCGGGTCGTGCCGCTGTGGCTGCCGGCCGTGGTTGTCGGCTGCTTCGGCATCGTCGCGTTCTTCGGCATGCGCGCCTACCTCGGACACGAAACCCGTCAGCAGCTGGCCGCCTACAACGACGTGGTGCAGATGCCTGAGCGCACCGCCCACATTACGATCACCCTCCCATGAGCCTGACGATATGGACATCTCGCGCTCCACGCTGCTTGCTTCCCTCGCCTCGCTGTCGCATCGGGATCGCCTGATCCAGCTCAAGGGCCCCGACGAGGGCCTTGTGGTCGAGCGGTTTGAAGGCACCGAATCGGTGTGCGGTGACAACCGCCTGCAGATCGACTGCCTGGCCACCGATGCGTTCCTGGAACTGGAACCGTGGCTGGAGCAGCCGCTGACCCTGCAGCTGCGCCAGGCCGATGGCGCGCTGCGGCAGTGGCACGGGCTGTGCACCGAGGCGGCGCAGCTGGGAAGCGACGGCGGGCTGGCCCGCTACCGGCTCACCCTCGAACCCTGGACCGCCCTGCTGCGCCTTCGCCGCAACGCAGTGATTTTCCAGGACCAGGACACCCGCGCGATCTGCGAGCAGATCTTCGCCGACTACCCGCAGGCCGCCTTCCGCTTCGACGTGCAGGCCCAGTTGCCGGCCCGCGCGATCACCACCCAGTACCGCGAAACCGACTGGGCCTTCGTCACCCGCCTGCTGTCCGAGGCCGGCCTGGCCTGGCGCATCGAGCAGGCGCAGGAGGGCGATGCCGCCCACACCCTGGTGGTGTTCGAGCCCGGCGCCGAACTGCCCGATGTGGGCCGCGTGCGTTTCCATCGCGCCGACATGGCCGAGAGCAGCGATGGCATCACTGCCTTCGCCGAACGCCAGCAGCTGGTGCCCAACGCCAGTACCGTCGCCAGCTGGCACAGCGAACAGGTCAATGCCGTGGCGGCGCAGTCCAGTGCCGATGCCGGCACCCTGCCCGCGCTGGAGGTCTATGTGCAGCCGCGTGCCGGCCGCTTCGCCCAGCCCGCCTGGGCCGACGCCGAAGCGCAGGCGCGGCTGGACGCACTGCGCGTTGGCCAGGTGCTGTACAGCGGCAGCGGCAGCGAGCGCCAGCTGGCCGCAGGCAGCACATTCAGTCTGGCCCAGCATCCGCAGCATGAGGGCCAGCGCTTCCAGCTGCTGGCCGTGCAGCACGTCGCCGTCAACAATCTGGACCAGGGGATCGCCGAGCTGCTCGGCAGTACCGATCTGGAGCGCGGCGCCTACCGCAACGCCTTCCTCGCCACCGGCGCCGGGGTGCCGCTGCGCGCCCTGCCGCAGGACCGCCCCACCCTGCATGGCCCGCAGACCGCACGCGTGGTGGGTGTGGCCAATGCGGCCGTCAGCCCGAACCGCGAACACCAGGTGCGCATCCAGTTCGGCTGGCAGCGCGGCAGCCAGCCCAATCCGGGCGGTCTGACCGACACCGGCAGCGCCCAGACCGGCCATGCGCCGGGCGACCACACCAGCGGCAGCTGGGTGTCGGTGGCCGAATGGGTGGCCGGCCCGAACTGGGGCACGGCCTTCCTGCCGCGCATCGGCAGCGAAGTGCTGGTGGAATTCCTGCACGGTGACATCGACCAGCCGCGCGTCACCGGCCAGCTCTACAACGGTGAGGTCGCCCCACCCTTCGGCGGCGGCATCGATGAGAACGCGCGCCATCCCGGCGTACTCAGCGGCCTGCACACCCAGGCCCATGACGGCAGCGGCACCCAGCAATGGGTGATCGATGACACGCCGGGCCAGCTGCGTACGCGCCTGCACAGCTCGCTGGCCGACAGCCGGCTGGAGCTGGGCTACCTGATCGCGCACCAGAACACCGCCCGCGGCGCCCTGCGCGGCGAGGGCTTCGAGCTGGCCACGCAGGGCTGGGGCAACGTGCATGCGGCCGAAGGCCTGCTGCTGTCCGCCAGCGCGCAGGAGCGGGCCGCTTCCACGGTCATGGACAACGCCAGCGTGGTGGCGCAGCTCAAGGGCGCCGAGCGCAGCCTGGAGCAGATGCAGCAGACCCTGGCCCAGCAGCAGGTGCCCGGACTGGCCGAGTTCGAGCGCACGAAGCAGCTGCGCGAGCAGATCGATCCGCAGGCACAGGGACGCTACGAAGGCGAGGTCAACGGACAAAGCGCGATGAAGCCGGGCGGCGATGGCCGCAGCCCGGGTGACCAGCCGGTGGAGCGTCTGGCCAAGCCGCTGCTGCTGGCCGAAGCACCGCACCACATTGCCTGGACCACGCCAGCCAGCGCGGTGGCCTACGCCGGGCAGAACCTGCAGATGACGGTGCAGCAGGATCTGCACATCAGCGCAGGCGAGACCATCGCCACGGTGTCCGGTGAGCACGTCTCACTGTTCGCGCAGAGCGGCCCGCTGCGGGTGATCGCCGCCCAGGGCCCGGTCAGCCTGCAGGCCAACGATGGCGAACTGGAGCTGCTGAGCGACCAGGCACTGACCATCACCGCCACCGATGACCGCATCGATGTGCTGGCGCAGAGCAAAGTGGTGCTGCAGGCCGGCAGCAGCGCGATCACCCTGGAGGGCGGCAACATCACGTTCAGCTGCCCGGGCGAGTTCAAGGTGAAGGCGGGCGAGCATCCATTCATGGGGGGGGGAAGTGATGCGCCGTCCATGCCGGTACTTCCCAGTGGGCTGTACTCGTTCAAGGAAAGCCTGCGCTTCGCGCTGGAAGGCGCCGATGTACTGGCCAAGGAAATGGGGTGGAAGGACAAGGCCTACCGCATCTTCAACAACGAAGGCGAACAGGTCGCCAGCGGAACCATCGGTGAGGACGGTCGGTTGCCCCGCGTGATGGCCGATGGCCTGGGTCGGCCGCTGACCTTGGAGGTTGGCGATGACACCTGGGAAATGTTGGTGTCGGCGCCGGGCCGCCCACCCGAGAATGACGGCGACACACCCGACAGCGACGGCAGCGACCCCTTCCTCGGGAACCTGGACGCGGCCGATGCGACCGGCGCCCTGACGTCCGAACAGATCCTGGAACTGCTCAACGAACCCCCGTCATCAACATGATCATCCGACACTTCCTGCTGCTGCTCGCATTGTGCATGGGCCCCTCCGCCAATGCGCAGCAGTATTCGACCGGCAGCACTGACATCAAGACCGCTCAAGGTACGTTGCGCGTGAATTCCGGGTATGTCAGTCATTCCAATGCCCACAGTTTCCATGTTTACAGCTTCCAGTACCGTCCGATTGCCAACGAAGCCGTGTGGAACCAGCTTCCGCTGCTCCCACGCAACGATGCGCCGCCGGTGGATTTCCTCGTAAAGGCGACGGCCACGGCTGACTTCCCGCTCCGCGATGCGCGTGTGCGGGTCGAGGCGGGCAAGGTGGTCCTCTACATCGCTGAGTTGTCCTTCAAGGA
This sequence comes from Stenotrophomonas sp. Steno-C15, assembly GCF_056393265.1. NCBI lineage: Bacteria > Pseudomonadati > Pseudomonadota > Gammaproteobacteria > Lysobacterales > Lysobacteraceae > Stenotrophomonas > Stenotrophomonas sp. Steno-C15. Next base: position 16,182 of record NZ_JBWJPF010000020.1, on the reverse strand, counting down.
CACGCCATACGACGACGACGCTGCCGTCGAGCTGAAACGCTACCTTCTCAAGCAGCAGCCCGACGAGGAGCGCTGGGTACTGGTGCTCGATTCCACCCGCCGTCTGCCCCAGGGCGTTGATGTCGCACAGGCCCTGAGCACGCTGACGCCCCGATAGGACGACACGGAATGCCTACCTACATCAGCGCGGTTTTCAACAAGGATACGCGCACTGTGGAGTTCACCGCCGACAACGGTGACAAGCTCATCCGCAGTGGCGGCTCGCTGGCTTGGCTGCTCAACAACCCCGGCAACCTGCGTCCAGGCGGAAAGTACGCCAAGATGATCGGCCAGGCCGATACGAAGAGCGGCAAGTTCGCCATTTTTCCTACGGCCGAGGATGGCCGCGCCGAGAAGCGCGCACTGCTGCGCCGCAAGTACAACGACATGACGTTGTACAACGCCATGCATACCTATGCGCCGGAATCGGAAAACGACACAGCGGCCTATCTGGCATACGTGCGCAAGCGATCTGGTGCCACCGACCAGACGGTCATCAAGGACATGACCGATGAGCAGTTCAACGGCATGATCGCTGCGATGGAGCAATATGAGGGCTTCAATGCAAAGCCTGAGACACGCAAGGAACGGATCGTGCACGCCACGCAGGTCACCTTGTCTGACGGCGCCCGACCGATGCCGGCAACGCCCGTGATCGTGCGTAGCAGCAATACGGGCGAGAAGAAGGTCACCACCAATGAGCACGGGGCGCTGCCGACATTCATCACCCGCCAGCCAGGAGAAGTGATAGAGCTCTTCCTTGAGGAATCAGGCAAGATTGGAAGCCGAATCGGCCAGTTTTCGCTTCAGCAGGCCTCAGCGTCCCTGGTATTTGCGCGCAACATGATGAAGGTCGGCGGGAATTCGCAACCACACACTCCAACGCAGCCCAGCAAGGAGAAGCGCACACCGCTGCGCTACGTGGTGCAGCCAGGCGACACTCTCGCCTCGATCGCCAGCAGGTTCAAGACCTCAGTTGACGATCTGGTGAGCAACAACCATATCCGCAACCGCAACCGCATCTATCCCGGTCATGTGGTTTGGATCTACGGAAAGGCGCCGGCTGACGCAGCCAACGACGGCGCCCCGGCGACTCCAACAAGGTCACGTCAAGCCAGCTACAGCGTTCGCTCCGGCGACACGCTGAGCCGAATTGCAGACCGCCATCACACCAGCGTCGATGCGCTGATGGCCGCCAATCCGTCGATCAGCAATGCCAATCGAATCAACCCTGGCCAGAAAATCACGCTGCCTGTTGGGGTCGAAGCCGTGCCCCCGTCAGCGGCCGGGTCTTCCCGGCGAGCGGGCAACAGCGGGAATCCGCAAACGTCTGATCGGCCCTCGCTGGTGAAGCCTCCGCCGGAAACACCTGCTGCTGCTGTGCGGCCGCCGGCGTCAGTACAGGCACGGGATACCCGAAGTCGCGAGGGCGAAGGCCACCCAATCGCAATCATTCCGTTTTCGCAGAAGCGCGCACCTTGGGTGGAGCACGCCTATGCACAGGCGCGCAAATGGGCGGGCAAGAAAGAGGCTGAGATCAGCCGCACCATCAACTTCCATTCCGAACTCGGCTACGGGAAGCAGTTCACTACGCTGGCCGGAAGCTCCAACGCTTGGTGCGCATCGTTCGTGAACTGGTGCCTTCGCACGGCCGGATACGCTATATCATCTCCACACCCGTACCGTGCGCGTTCGTTCGCCGCCGACACGACGCGCTTCAGCCAGATCGACGAACCGGTGTTCGGCGCGGTCGCCCTGGTCGGTACGTCGCACGTAGGGTTCGTCTACGCCATGGACCGCGGTCGACCTGTGTTGCTGGGTGGCAACCAGAGCGACCAGATCAATTTTGTCCGCTTCAACCCTGCAACGCTGCGTTACTACGTGCCGAAAAGCTATCTGCCATTCGCGCAGAAGGAACTCAAGGAAACCAAACTCGATGAACTGGCAGCCACGGACCTCAACGCGGCGCTCGGCATTGTCGTGGCCAAAAAGGCTGGCGACAATACGCGCTGATCAGCTGCGACTTGCCGTGCTGGCCGTGCTTGCACTCGGTGCAGTCGGCTGCGGTGCGCCGTCCTCACCGGTTGCAGATGCAGCAGACGATGCCGCAACGAATGCACACGCACTTCCCGGGCAGGTTGAGGCCGTGCCCGCTGGTCGACTGGAGCTGTTGCCCGCCCTGGCAGATGCGGAACTGAAAGACCTCTACTCGGGCACGCTGCTGAAGCAAGTGGTGTTCAATGACATCGACGGGCCCGGCCTGCTGCTGCTCTCACGCAGCGAGCAGACAGTGCCGGCGCAAGGCGATGAAGAGGCAATCGATCAGATCACGCTGCGTGCGGAGCTGTTCCGGCGTGCCGGACAAGCGGCCCCTTGGGCCTCGCGGTGGAGCGTGGAAGATCCGGTTCAGTGCGAAGGTCTGGATCTGGAGGCCGGCTACTTCCTGGACCAGGTGACTGCAACGGACCTGGACAAGGATGGCCGCGCCGAGTTGACGCTGGCCAGCCACAGCTTCTGCGGCGGCGGCGTCGATCCGCAGCAGCTGCGCATTGGGCTTCGCCAGGGCGAGCAGTATTACGAAGTACGTGGTGAATCGCTGGTGGAGGTGGAAGGCGATGAACCCTTCGGCGGCGACCGGCAGGACGATCCTGCGCTGGCTTCGGCTGCGCCCGTGCTTCGCGCGCACGTAGACAAGGTGTGGGAGGCGATCAAGCGCGGAAGTTCACCGTGACGTCGTCACGATGGCAGCGCCTGCATCAGGCTCTCCTGCTGCTGGCGCTCTCCGCTGCCGCGGACGTCGCCATCGCGCGCACTCCGCCGCCCGGCTCGCTGCAACGCGCGTGTGCAACCGCCATCGATGACAGGATCGAACTGGTACCGGTGGAGGGGAAGCGCGTCAGTGCATGTCCACCGGGGAATGACGAGGACTGCCCATACAGCGGTCAGCGGGGAAAGACCTTCTTGAACGACACGCCCGATCTCAACAACGACGGGCGCGAGGACGCGATCCTCACCTACTTCGGCAGCAGCTACGGCGATGTCGATGTCACCGATAAACTTATCCTTGCCCAATGTGCGGATGGAACCTATATCCGTCTGTTGGAGGGCAGGTTCACGACATTGAAGGCCCCTGTCGCGCCGCATGCTGCCTGGCCAGCACTGGACGCGACACGGGACTGCCCGACTGGGCAGAATGACACCATCCGTACCGGGAAGATCCAGCTGCAGTTCGACCCGGCGACGATGCGCTATCGCGGTCCAGCCGGCATTGACCTGATCCAGGTCTGCAGTGAATAGCGACAGATGCGACGCGAAACCGATAGGCCGAATGCCAGGATAATGCTGGGTTGACTTGCAACGTGCAGACGCGCTCCATGCGCTCCGCAGGCGTGAAGGGTCACCGCCAGAACGCGCCAACTTCGTCAGTGCCAGTGCTCCCGAGCCCCCTCCTTTGATCCAACGCATGCCGTCGCCACGGGCAGGGTGCTATGGTGGCGCCACCATCTCGCAGGAGCGCCGCTCATGACCCGTTTCCGTTCCGTCGGCCTTGCACTGGCCGCAGTCGCCACGCCGATGCTGCTCGCCGCCTGTGTGAGTACGCCCGGGCCGGAGGTGAAGGGCACCGGCCGCTGCGACGCCAGCCAGCTTGGCTGGGCAATCGGCCAGCCGGGCAATGAGGAGAACATGCGTCGTCTTTCGCGTGAGAGCGGCGCCGGCCTGGTCAACCCGATCGGCCCGACCACGATCACCACCAAGGATATCCGTCCGGATCGCCTGCGCGTCTACATGGACAAGGACAACATCATCACCGCAGCCCGCTGCGAGTAACCACCGCGCGGGCTTCTGTAGAGCCGAGCCCACGCTCGGCTGCCACTGAACAGCAGCCGCGCATGGGCTCGGCTCTACACAGAACGCGTGTCGGGCATGGGCCAGCGTGACAGGGCTCAGGGTTCGGTATAGCCCGCACAATCCGGCAGTGGCTGGTCGGGGTGAAAACGGCCCTCACTGAAACGGAAAAGACGCGAATAGCTGCACGCGGGATCCTGCTCGGTGCGCAGGTCCTTCGTCTTCAACGGCCCCTTCGCCAGCGAATCCTCGAAACGCGATGCACCTGCGGGGAAGCGGGTCGCCACCGTCTGGTAACGAAGCACCGGCATGCCCTGCACTGCCGGATCCAGCCCCAGCTTTGCCGAGAATCCATACTCATCGTGGCAGGCACCGGCACGCTGCCTGATGTCCTGCTCGCTGAAGCAGGCACGGATCATCGCGTTGCCCACCCACGGCACGGTCAGCACATCATCGTCCACCTGGACGCCATCCTGCAGGTGGCGCACGCGTGCCAGCTGCAGCGTCGATGCGTCTGCACCACCGCCGGAGTACATCATGCTGAAGGTGACCGTGGCGCCTACCAGTACGTTCTGGCGGGCACGCTGCTGCGGGTCAATCACGTCCTCATCCGCGCCGACACCGGGTGCCAGGCGTACGATCCACGGCCACAGCTTCAGTTCGCTTTCCTGCGGCACGTCAATGCGGACGTGGTAGCTATTTGGCTTGCCCTGGCCCGGCACCTTCTCAAGCACTTCCAGCACGGTGGGCCGCTTCCCCTCTTCGGCCACCGGTTGCACGCGTACACACCAGTTGCCGTCCTGGGTGCACTCATAAAGTCCTGCCGGGCCTGCCTCCGGGGTGATCAGCACGTGCCCCAGCGGCTCCATCACATTGCCGGCGGCATCGCGCTGCTGTGGCAGGATGGCGTTATGTGCCAGTGCCAGTAGCGGCGTCGCCAACAAAACGACGCACAGAAAGGTGCGAGCAACGGCAATGGGCATCGAGGGCGGCTCCGGCATGAGGAATCTCGATGGTAGCGCAGGGAAACCGGGACGTTCGCCAGTCGCTCCAGTCAACCGGAACCCAACCGACGCACTGCCCGGCATAACGGCGCTTCCGACTACGCCCCGCCAGCAGTCCGGAGAATGGCCGGAGGAGCGAAGCCGTCATCAGTTGGCGACTCGAGATTCTCACCATCCCAGCGGGCGTGCCTGATCCACGCCACGGCCTTTTCAGCGAACTCAGCGAACGTGGAAGCAAGAAGGTACTTGGTGTCTTCATCCGCACCAAAGGCAATCATTTGGCCTTCAGCACCGCCGATGTCGGGGTCGAAATCCAATCCCATATGATTGCCACCACCATCGTGGGTCAACGGTATCCAGCGTGCGTTGGTGTACATTGGCTTCACCACCCCACCAGGGCTCGATGCCATGAATTCGGCACAGTGCTCGTTCATGCCGTCGGCCTCGATTTCACGCCAACCTTGCCATTTCCGCAAAATCTCCGTCGCCGAGAGCATCTGACTCCCAAACAGAAACCCGGCCCCATCCTGCCCGTCGTGAATCTTCAGAAGCTGCCTCAGCAGATCTGGCAGGGGGACTCCAAGCTGAGCTTCCAATTCAACCAGTTCGCCTTCAGAGGCTCCCGACCGTAGCTGTACTTCATTCAGACAGCCCTTCTCGAAAAGCGACGCTTTGATGGAAGCCCATATCTGATCTGCGCTCTGCATTGATCCTGTATCCGTCTCAGCCAGGATTTCAGCCTAGTACCAGCCCGATCACTGAGGAATGCAAGAAATCCGAATTCTCAGCGGGTACGTCACGGATGCCCATCGCAGTCGCAGCCACCCCAGCCCTTGGCCTTCGAAGTCTGCCCGATGCCCGGGTTGAAGGTGTTGCTCGGGTCCAACTGTCGGTAGAACCCAGCCAGCGCCGGCTTGGCCGGGTACAGGTGGCCAACGTTGTGCTCGGCCGGATACTCGGCCCCGCGCCGGTCGAGCAGTGCCCACATCGCGTGCTCGATCGCCATCGGATCTTCGCCCTTGCGTGCGATGTAGTCCTGGTGGAACACGTGGCACAGGAAGTGGCCGTAGTAAAGTTTGTGCAGCAGGCGACTTTCGATGGCGGCGGGCAGCTGCTCGAACCAGTCTGCGTCGTCGCGACGCAATGCGATGTCGAGCGCGACGATGTCCTGCACCTGTTGGCGATGCACCTCGCGATAGCGCACGGCAGCACCGGCCACGGCAAAACGATGCAGGAAGGCCTTGCGCCCTTCTTCGGCCGTGCAGTGGAAATAGCCGCCTTCGTGCTCGGCGAAGAATTGCTGCAACCAGGCCTCGGTCTCCGCTGCATCCTGTGCGGAGACCTTCAGCAGCAGATGATGCTCGTAACGCTGCCGGAACTCGCCCATGCGCTGGGGCAGGTGCGAGGGCAACAGGCCGGTCAGCACCTGCATTACCCGGTCGGTCACGCCGCGCAGGCCCAGCCGCTCGAACCAGCCGTCAACCCTGCTCTTCAGTGCGAATGCCGCGGGCACCCGTGCGGTCCCGAGCCGGTCGATCAGCAGGAATGTGTCCTTTCCATAGCGCTCGCCGATATCGTAGGCGTCTCGGTGGATGTACTCACCGGCGATCGGCAGCCGATCGAAGCCGGTCAGCAGTTGGCGGCGGATGGCGGTGAAACTCCCGGTACGGTTGCTGCCGATGTAGAAGACCTCGGCGGGCTCCTTCTCAAACGTATCCAGGCGCACCGCGAACACCGCCAGTTTGCCGGCTGAACCCGCCGCTTCGTAGTGACGACTGGGATCGGCATTGAAGCGCGCCGGTGTATCGGCATCGACCCTGCGCACCTCGTCGGCGTAGCGCGGGTCGGACGCGGAACGGCCGTCGCCGTCGCTGACATCGGCGGCATCGTAGTCACCGGCCTGCAAGCGCTGCAGGATCTGCTCGGGCGTATCGCCCAGCGCGATGCCCAGGTGGTTGACCAGCTGCAACCGGCCCTGCGCATCAACCTGCGCATATAGCGCCAGCTCGGTATAGGCGGGGCCACGCCGCACCAGCGCACCGCCGGAGTTGTTGCAGATGCCGCCCAGCACCGAGGCGCCGATGCAGGACGAGCCGATCACCGAATGCGGCTCGCGCCCCAGCGGCGCCAGCGTCTGCTCCAGCCGGTCCAGGGTGGCGCCCGGCAGACACACCACCTGGCGGCCCTCGTTCAACAACTGGATGCCGGTCAAGCGCAGGGTGCTGACCAGCACGACCGGGCGCCCATAATCATTGCCATCCGGGGTCGAGCCGCCGGTCAGGCCGGTATTGGCGGCCTGCAGGATGATCGCTGCCCCACCCTGCACCGCCGCCTGCAGCACACGCCACAATTCCAGCAACGTGCCCGGACGCACCACGGCCAGCACCGCGCCGTCGCCGAAGCGATAGCCCCGGCGGAAGCGGCGGGTCGCCTTGTCGCGGGTCAGCACATGGCGGCTGCCGACAGCAGCACGCAGCTGCGACAGCATGGCCCCGTGGCCAATCATGGCAGCCGCACCAGTGAATCTCGGCCGATGTCGGTAATGCGGTGTGCGCCGGTCAGCGTCATTGCCACGCGCATCTCCCTGGCGATCAGGTCCAGCAGGTTGGCCACGCCGGCCTCACCCTGCGCCGCGAGCGCATAGACGAAGGCCCGCCCCAGCAGCACGGTGTCAGCGCCCAGCGCCAGCATGCGCACCACGTCCAGTCCGGTGCGGATGCCGGAATCGGCGAGGATCTTCAGGTCGCCCTGTACCGCGTCAGCGATGGCCGGCAGCGCGCGTGCGGTGGACAGCACACCATCGAGCTGGCGCCCCCCGTGATTGGAGACCACGATGCCGTCGGCACCGAATGCAACCGCGTCGCGTGCGTCTTCCGGGTCGAGGATGCCCTTGATCACCATCGGTCCCTTCCAGAACTCGCGGATCCACTCCAGGTCCTTCCACGAAATGGATGGATCGAAGTTGCTGCCCAGCCAGCCGATATAGTCCTCCAGCCCGGTGGGATTGCCGCGATAGGTGGAGATGTTGCCGAGATCGTGCGGACGTCCGAGCAGACCCACGTCCCAGGCCCAGCGCGGATGGGTGATGGCCTGGCCGATGCGGCGCAGCGGAGCATTCGGACCGCTCATGCCGGAGTGCGCGTCTCGATAGCGCGCACCCGGTACCGGCATGTCCACGGTGAACACCAGCGTCGTAACGCCCGCCGCCTGGGCGCGCTCCAGGGCGTTGCGCATGAAGCCGCGATCGCGCAGCACGTACAGCTGGAACCACATCGACCGCTGGATCGCCGGGGCCACTTCCTCGATCGGGCACACCGACACGGTGGACAGGGTGAACGGAATGCCGCGGCTGTCAGCTGCCCGCGCCGCCTGCACTTCACCGCGGCGTGCATACATCCCGGTGAGGCCGACCGGCGCCAGTGCCACCGGCATCGCAAGCGTCTCGCCGAACAGCTCGGTCTCCAGGCTCAGGTCGGACATGTTGCGCAGGATGCGCTGGCGCAGTGCGATGTCGGACAGATCCGAAACGTTGCGCTTCAGCGTGTGCTCGGCATAGGCGCCGCCATCGATGTAGTGGAACAGGAACGGCGGCAGCCGGCGTTTGGCTGCGGCGCGGTAATCGGTGGAGGCGGAGATGATCATGGGGTCAACCGTGTGGGGAAGGCAGGCGCGAGGCCCGCGCGCGCCGGGCTTCGTTGTCGTCGAGCGTGCGCAGCGTGGTGTGCACGAACTCGAGGTGGGCATGCGCGGCGGCGCGCGCGCGCTCCGGATCACCGGCCAGCACCGCATCCATCATCTCGCGGTGCTGGTCGGACAACGGCGAGAAGGTCCTCGCCGAGGTATAGAGTTTCTCGCGGCTCTGCGAGATGTTGGTCTGCAGCAGATCGAACAGGCCACGCATCACCTGCAGCAGCACCAGGTTGTGCGACGCTTCGGCGATGGACAGGTGGAAGGCCGCATCGGCCTCCGCCTCGCCTGAAGGATCATCCTTGCCATGCGCATCCATCATGGTCTGGAAGGCCTGGGCGATGCGCGCCCGATCCTCATCGGTGGCACGCAGCGCTGCATGCCAGGCCGTCGCTCCTTCCAGCGCGTGACGGATCTCCAGCACGTCGAAGCGGTATTCCGGGTCGCCCTGGAACAACGGCAGGTACGGAGCCAGGGGTTCATCCAGCGCCTGCCGCGCGCGCGTGGCCGGCTCCGCCACGTAGGTGCCGCCGCCCACGCGTGCGCTCAGCAGGCCCTGGCTGGACAACTGCGCGATGGCCTCGCGCAGCGCCGTGCGCGAGACACCCAGCTGCACCGCCAGCGCGCGCTCGGCCGGAAGCCGGTCACCCGGCTGCAGCTGCCGCTCCTGCACCAGACCACGCAGCTGCGCGGCCACCTTGTCTGAAATCCGTTGCGTGCTCATGGCGCCATTGTGGCCCGAAGCGCCTGGCAGGTGCGGCCCATGCTGCGCGGATAGGTCGTCGGCTGCATGGCTCAGGGAATCATCCAGGTCAGCCAGTACGCCTGCGCGGTGGTGATCAGGCCGACCATCACGGTGAAGATCAGACTGTGCTTGACAGTGAAGCGGAACAGGTCCGATTCCTTGCCGGCCAGGCCGACCGCGGCGCAGGCGATGGCAATCGACTGCGGCGAGATCATCTTGCCGGTGACGCCGCCGGTGGTGTTGGCCGCCACCAGCAGCACCTCGGACACGCCGATCTGCTGCGCAGTGGTGGCCTGCAAGGCCGAAAACAGCGCGTTGGAGGACGTGTCCGAGCCGGTCAGGAACACGCCCAGCCAGCCCAGGAACGGCGAGAAGAAGGTGAATGCCTTGCCGGTGTGGGCCAGCGCCAGCGCCAGCGTGGCCGACAGGCCCGAATAGTTGGCGATGAAGGCGAAGGCCAGCACCATGCCGATCGAATAGATCGGTGTGCGCAGCTCGCGCACGGTCTCGCCGAAGGTCTGCAGCGCCGCCTTGGCCGGCATGCGCAGGGCGAGGATGGCAATCACTGCGGCGAGGATGATCGACGTGCCGGTGGCCGAGAACGCGTCGAATTTATAGACCGCCTCGTAGCTCAACGGCGCAGGCACGATCGGTGGCATCTTCTGCACCATCTGGTCCAGGCCCGGCACCGGGATCTTCAGCACCCAGCTTTCCAGCGGGCCACCCGCCGCGAACAGCGACTTGAACGGCTTGATGCTCCACAGCGTGACCATCGCGGTAAGGATCAGGAACGGCGACCAGGCCTTGGCGATCTGGCCAACGCTGTAGCGCGGCGCTTCCAGCGCCTGGGCGGCCGCCTCGGCGCTGGTTTCGGTATCGAAGCGGAAGATCCGTACCGGCTTCCAGCGGCGCAGGAACAGGGTCAGGCACACCAGCGACGCCAGCGACGCGGTGATGTCCGGCAGCTCCGGCCCGATGAAGTTGGAGGTCAGGTACTGGGCAATGGCGAACGACCCGCCGGCCACCAGCACCGCCGGCCAGGTTTCCCTGACGCCACGCCAGCCATCCATGATCGCCATGATCCAGAACAGCACGATGATGGTCAGGAACGGCAGCTGGCGACCGGCCATCTGGCCGATCTCGAAGGCATCCAGGCCGGTGACCTGTCCCGCCACGATGATCGGAATGCCCATCGCACCGAATGCCACCGGCGCGGTATTGACGATCAGGCACAGGCCCGCTGCATACAGCGGCTTGAAGCCCAGCCCGACCAGCAGCGCTGCGGTGATCGCCACCGGCGCGCCAAACCCCGCCGCGCCTTCCAGGAAGGCACCGAAGGCGAAGCCGACCATCAACATCTGCAGGCGCTGGTCTTCGGTCACCGACAGGATCGAAGCGCGGATGATGTCGAACTGCCCGGTCTTGACCGAGACCTTGTACAGGAACACCGCGCCGATGATGATCCAGGCGATCGGCCACAGCCCGTAGACGAAACCGAAGCCGGCCGCTCCCAACGCCTGGGTCAGCGGCATGCGGTAGAACAGCAGGGCCACGGCCAGTGCGATGGCCACGGTGATCGTGCCGGCCAGCCAGCCTTTCATGCGCAGCACGGCCAGGGCAACGAAGAAGAACGCGATCGGCAGCAACGCGATCAGGCTGGACAACCACAGGTTGCCGGCGGGGTCGTACAGGTGTTGCCAGGGCTGCATGGAGGCTCTCGACGGGGGGCGGAATGTTTCCCCACCGCATGCGATGGGACGCCGTGGTCACGATTATTGGTATTACCAATAATCAGATTCATCGGACCACTTGAGGCCGATTGAACCGCCATTTCGACGAAGAGCCTATTAGACCATAGAGTTACCGGGCATATTGGTATTACCAATAAAGCGCCGCATGACAGAAGCTCGAAGGTGCTGCCCCGCTAGAGCCTGTCCGCCAACCGTCGCATCACCGCCAGCACCAGCAGGCACAGCACGCTCACACCAAGGGCAATGACGTACTTGCCGATGCCCACCGCAATCCCGATGGCGGCGGCCATCACCAGCGAACTGGCCGTGGTCAGCCCGCTGACCTGGTCCTCGCGGCTGCCACGCAGGATGGTACCTGCGGCAACGAAGCCGACGCAGGCCACCACCGCTTCGATCAGGCGCACCGGGTCGACCTGCAGCAGGTCGCGGTAGCGCTCCTGCTGGAAATGCTCGGCCACGGAATCGCCGAGACCGACGATGAGGGCTGCGGCGCCGGCAATCATCATGTGCGTGCGCAGGCCCGCCGCATGCTTGCCCATCTCGCGCTCGATACCGAGCACGCCACCGAACAGCATCGCGGCGGCCACGCGCAGCAGGATCGATACATCCTGGTTGAGTTCCATCGACGTCTCCGGGAGTTTCCCGGAGCGTTGCGCGTCAGCCGTCGGATCGCGGTGAAGGACGCACCACGGCCCGTTCACCCGGTAGCGCCGGGCCATGCCCGGCACCACCGTCCCTGCGGTCACCGCATCACTGCGCCAGATAACCGCCATCGATCGCGTAATAGGTGCCGGTCGCGAACGAGGCATCGTCGCTGGCCAGCCAGGCCACCAGCGCCGCCACTTCCTCGGCCTTGCCCAGGCGCTTCAAGGCGTGGCGGTCTTCCAGCGTGGCGCGCACCTTCGGATCCATCTTCTCCAGCAGCGGCGTGGCGATGAAGCCCGGCCCCACCGCGTTGACACGGATGCCATCGGCGGCGTGCTCCCACGCCGCGGTCTGCGTCAGGCCGACCACACCATGCTTGGCCGCCACGTACGCGGTCGAACCGGCATAGCCCACCTGGCCCAGGATCGAGGCCATGTTGATGATGCTCCCGCCCTTCCCGGCCGCGCGCATGGCCTGGATCTGCGCGCGCTGGCACAGGAATACACTGGTCAGATTCACATCGACCACCCGCTTCCAGCCATCGATGGGATAGTCGCCGCTGCTCGCCGCCGGGCCGCTGATGCCGGCGTTGTTGACCGCGACGTGCACGCCGCCCAGCTCCTTCACTGTGCGCTGCACCGCCGCCTCCACGGCAGCCTCATCCGTGACATCCAGGGCGATGCCGATGGCGCGGCTGCCACGCCGGGCCAGCGCTTCCACGGTAGCGTCCACCGCGTCCTGCTTCAGGTCCCACACTGACACCGCAGCACCGGACGCTGCCAGCAGTTCGACCACGGCCAGGCCGATGCCGGAAACGCCACCGGTCACAATCGCCGTCTTGCCGCCGAGCTGATAGTCGATCATCTGTGTTCTCCATCTATCGGGAATCGATGTGGACACGCGTCCACCCGCGGCCCACGGTACGCCCCGCCGTGTTACGGCCGCGCCACTTCCCGGCGCTGCAACGAACCTTCCCATCGCTGCAACGCGTTCGACCGTATGCTCGACCTCACCCTCCCCTGCTGTGGAAACTCCAATGAATCCCGCTGACGCCCTGCTGTTCACGCCCACTCACCTGGGTGACATCGCTGCCGCGAACCGCATCGCCATGGCACCGCTGACGCGCAACCGCGCCCTGCCCGACCGCGTCCCTTCTCCGCTGGCGATCACCTATTACCGCCAACGTGCCAGTGCCGGCCTGATCATTGCAGAAGCCACCCAGATCAGCCCTCTGGGCCAGGGCTACCTTGATACGCCGGGTATCTACAGCGCCGAGCAGGTCGCTGCGTGGAAATCCATCACCGACGCGGTACACGCCGAAGGTGGCCGCATCGTGCTGCAGCTGTGGCATGTGGGTCGCATCTCCCACACCAGCCTGCTGCCGGAGGGCGAAGTGCCGGTGGCACCCAGCGCCCTCCGCGCCAACGGCAAGACCTTCACCGCCAATGGATTCGAGGATGTCTCCGCGCCGCGCGCATTGGCGCTGGAGGAGATCCCGCAACTCATCGAGGATTACCGCGTCGCCGCGCGCAATGCCATTGCCGCAGGCTTCGATGGCGTCGAGGTACATGCAGCCAACGGCTACCTGATCGACCAGTTCCTGCGCGATGGCAGCAACCATCGGGACGATGCCTACGGTGGAAGCATCGAGAACCGTACGCGGCTGCTGTTCGAGGTGGTCAGCGCGGTCGCCGAAGCAATCGGCGCCGGCCGCACCGGCGTGCGCCTGTCACCGGTCACCCCGGTCAATGATGCCCATGACAGCAACCCGCAACCGCTGTTCAATCGTGCGGTGGAACGCCTGGATGCGATTGACGGGCTGGCCTTCATCCATGTCATCGAAGGTGCAACCGGTGGCGATCGGGACAACATCCCATTCGACTACCCTGCGCTGCGCGCACGCTTCCGTGGCGCCTGGATCGCCAACAACGGATACGACGCTGAGCGTGCCGGGCAGGCCCTTGCCAGCGGCTATGCCGACATGATCGCGTTTGGTCGGCCCTTCATTGCCAACCCGGATCTGGTCGCGCGACTGCGCAGCGGTGCGCCGTTGGCCGAGCTCGACCCGGCCACGTTGTATGGCGGTGGCGAACACGGCTACATCGACTACCCGGCACTGGATGCCTGACGACGGGTGCATGCCCGGTCCACCGCGACCAGGCATGGCCCGACGTTGCCCATGGAAGGTGGCGCCGGGCCAGGCCCGGCGTTGCCCGCCCCGTTTCAGTACACCGGCAGATCGATGTAGCTGGCCTGCGCCGCGCTGTGCCACACCCGCTGCGTGGCCTTCTGGTAATCGCCTGGCTTGGCCAGGTAGATGTTGGGCACGTAGGTCTGCGGATTGCGGTCATACAGCGGGAACAGGCTGGACTGCACCTGCACCATCACCCGGTGCCCCTTCTGGAAGGTGTGGTTGGCGTTGGGCAGATCGAAGCGGTACGGCAGCACCTGGTTCGCCGCCAGCGGCTTGGGTTCGCTGAAGCTCTCGCGGTAGCGGCCACGGAAGATCGCCAGCGACACGGGCAGCTCGTAGCCCCCCATCTCCGGCGTCGATGCTTCCTGGTCCGGGTACACATCAATCAGCTTCACCACCCAGTCGCTGTCGGTGCCGCTGGTCGAGGCCTGCAGGTGAACCACCGGCGCGCCGCCGATGCGCAGCGGCGCCGTCAGCGGTTCGGTGATGAAGGTCAACACGTCCGGGCGACCATCGACAAAGCGCTGGTCCTTGACCAGCCAGGTGGTCCACATGTCGCGGTCGCCGAAGCGGATCGGGCGCGGCACGAACGGCACCGGCTTGGCGGGGTCGGACACGTACTCCTCGAAGTCGCCCTCGCCCGCCGCCGGCGCCTGGAACGCCAGCTTGCCGCCGGCACGCAGATAAAGCGGTTTGCTGCTGGCGGCGCACCCCTGGTCGCAGCTGCGCGGCCAGCCCTTCAGGCGATCCCAGTGGTTTTCACCGGTGTTGTAGATCAGCACCGGCGGTGTGTCCGCCTTCGGCGCGCCGTCCACCAGGTACTGGTCGAAGAACGGCTTGAGCACATCGCGGCGGAACTGCAGCGCGGTATCGCCGTCGAACTTCAGCGCGCCCAGTTCGCTGGCGCTGTAGTTCACCTGGCTGTGCCGCCATGGCCCCATCACCAGATAGTTGCGGTCGTTGCCGCTGTCGCGCCCTTCCATCGCCTGGTAGGCGTGGTTGGCACCCCACATGTCCTCCTGATCCCACAGGCCCTGCAACCACAGGGTCGGCACCTTCAACGGCGTCTTGGCCATCACCGCATCCAGCGCCTGGCCCTGCCAGAAGGCGTCATACGCTGGGTGCTCGACCAGCTTCTTCCACCAGGTCAGCTGGTCCACGCCGGTGAAACGGGCGTAGTCGCCAGCCGAGCCGATGCGCAGGAACGTGCTGTAGTCGTCATAGCCCAGGCTCGGCAGCGGCGTGCCCTTGCCGCGCTTCTCGGTCTGCATCGCGAAGTAGTTGAAGTTCACCTGGCGGAAGGCACCGTAGTTGAGCCAGTCGTCGCCCATCCAGCCATCGACCATCGGGCTCTGTGGTGCCGCCACCTTCAACGCCGGATGCGGATCGGTCAACGCCATCACCACGGTGAAACCTTCATAGGACGAGCCCAGCATGCCGACCTTGCCGTTGCTCTCGGGCACGTGCTTCACCAGCCAGTCAATGGTGTCCCAGGCGTCGGTGGAGTGATCCACCTTGGTGTTGTTCAACGGCCCGCGCAGCGGCCGGGTCATCACGTAATCGCCTTCGGAGCCGTACTTGCCACGGATGTCCTGGAACACGCGGATGTAACCGCTGTCGACGAACACCTCGTCGCCCTGTGGCAGCAGGTCGCGCATGCGCGGCGAGTCACTGCGGTTGGCGCGGCCGGCAGCATCGTAGGGCGTGCGGGTCAGCAGGATCGGCGCGTTACGGGCGCCCTTGGGCACCACGATCACCGTATACAGCCTGGTGCCATCACGCATCGGCACCATCACCACCCGCTTGTCGTAGTCGCGCCCCACATCCGGGGCAACGAAAGGCTTGCCGCTGATGTCCGGGGTCATCGGCGGAGTATCGGCCGCCAGCACGCTGCTGGACAGGCAAAGGGCGATGGCTACTGCAACGGCACGCACACGCATGGACAACCCCTTCCGGCGGGAAAGTTCCAAGCCTACTCCTGCCCTGCCCTGTGAAGTGTGTGACGGCTTTGCATTCTGCGGCGGATGCGGGCAGGACTGATGGCACATGTGCCTATGCTGCCGCTGCGCTCGCCGGGCATGGCCCGGCGCTACCATATTCCTCTGTCCATCGTTGCGCCGCCGGGCATGGCCCGGCGCTACCGTATTCCTCTGCCCATCGTTGCGCTCGCCGGGCGTGGCCCGGCGCTACCGCATTCCTCTGCCCATCGTTGCGCCGCCGGGCATGGCCCGGCGCTACCGCATTCCTCTGCCCATCGCTGCGCTCGCCGGG